>JBDIAU010000143.1:0-5675 GCA_039812565.1 Beutenbergiaceae bacterium | reverse complement strand
GGTCGCGGGTCGAGGGACCGCGCCCACGGGGCGGCCGACGTCGCGGCGCAGGCCGCGGCGCCGCGGCGTCTCGTTCGCCGCCTAGCCCTGCGTGCGGCCGTCGTGCTCGCCACCGCCCCGCTCGTCGTCACCCTGACGGCCGCCGCGGCCCTCGCCGTGCCGACCGACCCCACCGCGCCCACCGACCCGGCGAGCCCGGCGCCGCCCGTCGACATCACCGTCAACGGGGTGCCGTCGACGCCGTCGACGTCGGTGATCGTGCTCCTCGGGATCACGCTGCTCTCGGTCGCGCCGTCGCTGCTGCTCATGATGACGAGCTTCACGAAGATCCTCGTGGTGCTCTCGCTGGCCCGGAACGCCCTCGGGCTGCAGGGCGTCCCGCCCAACCAGGTGCTCGCCGGCCTCGCGATGTTCCTGTCGATCTTCGTCATGCTGCCCGTCGGCACGGAGGTCAACGACGCCGCCGTCCAGCCCTACCTCGCCGGCGAGGTCTCGTTCCAGGAGGCGCTCGACCGCGCCGAGGACCCGCTGCGCGAGTTCATGGTGTCCCACACGCGCGAGGAGGACATCGCGATCCTCACCCGCGCCGCGGACCAGCCGAACCCCGAGAGCCCGGAGACGGTGCCGATGGGCACCCTCGTGCCGGCGTTCATGCTCTCGGAGCTGCGCTCGGCGTTCGTCATCGGGTTCGTCGTCTTCGTGCCGTTCCTCGTCATCGACCTCGTCGTCGCGTCGGTCCTCATGGCGCTGGGCATGATGATGCTGCCGCCGGTCATGGTGTCCCTGCCGTTCAAGATCCTGCTGTTCGTGCTCGTCGACGGCTGGGGCCTCATCGTGACGACGCTGGTGGGGAGCTACTGATGGACTCCGCCGCGATCGTCGACATCGCCTCCCTCGCCCTCGGCCTGGCCGCCAAGCTCGCGGCGCCCGCGCTGCTGACCGCGCTCGCCGTCGGCGTCTTCGTCTCGGTCATCCAGTCGATGACGCAGATCCAGGAGGTCACCCTCAGCTTCGTCCCGAAGGCGGCGGCCGTCGCGATCGTGCTCGTCATCACGGGCAACTGGATGCTCACCGAGTTCGTCCAGGCGACGTACGCGCTCTTCGACAAGATCCCCGAGCTGCTCGGTGGGTGAGCGCAGTGGACCTCGTGCGCGACCTCGAGCCGCTGCTCATGGCGGCGGTGCGGGTGACCGTCTTCCTCGTCATGGCGCCGCCCTTCTCGCACCGCGGCATCCCGGCCGCCGTCAAGGCGATGCTCGGCGTCGGCCTCGCCCTGGCGCTGGCGCCGACCCTCGGGACGCCGAGCACGTCGACGGCCGGGTTCCTCGTCGGGCTCGTCGGCGAGGCCGTGGTGGGGGCGGGCCTGGCCCTGATCGTCATGATCCTCTTCGCGGCCGTGCCCTCGGCGGGCCGGCTGATCGACGTCTTCGGCGGCTTCGAGCTGGCGGCCGCGTACGACCCGCTCCTGATGACGCAGAGCGGCCCGTTCTCCCAGCTCTACACGATGATGGCGACGGTCCTGCTGTTCGTGACCGGGGGCTACCAGCTCGTCATCGCCGGGCTCGCGCGCTCGTTCGCCGCCCTCCCGCTGGGCTCGGGGCTCGACGTCGCTCTCGTCGCCGGCGGGGCGACGACGGCGCTCACCCAGATGTTCCTCGCGGCGCTGCAGGTGGCCGGGCCGCTGGTGGCCGTGCTCTTCCTCGCGGACATCGGCCTCGGCCTGCTCACCCGCGTCGCGCCGGCGCTCAACGCCTTCTCCCTCGGCTTCCCCATGAAGGTGCTCATCACGCTGACGCTCGGCGGGGTCGCCGTCGTCGGCCTGCCCACCCTCGTGGCGTGGCTCGTGGAGCGCTCGATGGACCTCCTCGGCACGGTGCGGTGAGGCGGCGGTGAGCGGCGGCGGCGGCAGCGGCGAGCGGTCGGAGAAGGCCACCCAGCAGCGGATGAAGAAGGTCCACAAGGACGGCTCGCTGGGCAGGTCCCAGGACGTCGCCGCGTGGCTCGTCGTCGGCGCCGGTGCCCTCGCCCTGCCGACGGTCGTCGCCCGCGGCTCCCAGGCCGCCCAGGACCAGATGCTCGCGATCCGCGACGCCGCAGCGGTCCCGGACCCGGCCACCGCCATCCACGCGCTCGAGGCGGGGGCGCGCAGCGTCCTGCCGACGCTGCTGCCGATGTTCCTCGCCGTCGTCGCCGCCGGGGTCCTCGGCAACGTCGCCCAGGGCGGCCTGCACCCCTCCTTCGCCCGGCTCAAGCCCAAGGCCAGCGCGTTCAGCCCCGTCCAGGGCGTCAAGCGGATCCTCGGCCCGCAGGCCTGGTGGCAGGGCATCAAGGCGCTGCTCAAGACCCTGGTGGTGACCGGCGTCGTCTACCTCGCGGTGCGCAACCTCGTGCCCGTCGTCGGGATGTCCGGCCGGCTCCCGCTCACGCAGGTCATCGCCGAGGTCGGGACGTACATCCAGCGCGTCGTCACGTGGGCCGTGGCCGCCGGGCTCGGACTGGCCGCGGCGGACGTCGTCGTCGTCCTGCGGCGCAACCGCAAGCAGACCCGGATGACCAAGCAGGAGGTCAAGGAGGAGCTGCGGAACACCGAGGGCGACCCCCTGCTCAAGGGCGCGATCCGGGCCCGCCAGCTCGCCGCCGCCCGCAGCCGGATGATGGCCGCCGTCAAGACCGCGGACGTCGTCGTCGTCAACCCCACGCACTACGCCGTCGCCCTGCGGTACGAGCCCGGCAAGGGCGCGCCGCGCGTCGTCGCCAAGGGCAAGGGGCACGTCGCCCTGCGCATCAAGGAGCGGGCCGCGACCCACCACGTCGCGATCGTCCACGACGTGCCGCTCGCCCGCACCCTCCACGCCGTGTGCGAGATCGGCCACGAGGTGCCGGAGCACCTCTACGAGGCCGTCGCCCGCGTCCTGGCCTTCGTCATGCTCCTGCGCCGTCGCGGCAGCGCCGCCGGCGTGCACCGGCTCCCGGTGCGGTACCAGGAAAGGACCGCGACATGACCAACGGACGGTTCTCGCGGCTCGTCACCCCGATCGGGGTGGTGGGCGTCGTGCTGCTCCTCGTGGTGCCGCTGCCGCCGCCGCTGCTCGACATCCTCATCGTCCTCGACATCACGGGCTCGATGCTCGTGCTCCTCACGACGATGTACATCAAGCGCCCGCTCGACCTCTCGATCTTCCCGTCCCTCGTGCTCGTGCTCACCCTGTTCCGGCTCGGGCTCAACGTCGCGTCGACGCGGCTCGTGCTCCGCGACGGCTACGCCGGCGAGGTCATCAACGCGTTCGGGCACTTCGTGGTCGGCGGCTCGCTCGTCATCGGCCTGGTGATCTTCCTGATCCTCGTGGTGATCCAGTTCGCCGTGATCACCAACGGCGCCGGCCGCGCCGCCGAGGTCGGCGCGCGGTTCACCCTCGACGCGATGCCGGGCAAGCAGATGGCCATCGACGCCGACCTCAACTCCGGCCTCATCGACGAGGACACCGCGCGCCGGCGGCGGGCGGACGTGGCCGCGGAGGCCGACTTCTACGGCTCGATGGACGGCGCCTCGAAGTTCGTCAAGGGCGACGCCATCGCCGGCATCATCATCACGCTCATCAACCTCATCGGCGGGTTCATCATCGGGATGGTCCAGCGCGGGATGAGCGCCTCGGAGTCCCTGGAGACGTACTCCCTGCTCACCGTCGGCGACGGCCTGGTCACGCAGATCCCGGCCCTGCTCATGTCCGTGGCGACCGGCGTCGTCGTCACCCGGGCCACCGCCGAGGCGGACATGGGCACGGCGGCCGGCGCCCAGCTCACCCAGTCCCGGCACGCGCTGCTCATCGCCGGCGCGGGCGCCGTCGGCCTCGGGCTCATCCCCGGCATGCCGAAGCTGCCGTTCTTCATGGTCGGCGTCGCCCTGCTGGTGATCGCCCAGCGGACCAAGGCGAAGGCCCCGACGCCGAGCACCGAGCTCGTGCCCGCCGCCGGCGACGCCCCGCCGTCGCCGGAGACCACCGAGAGCCTCCTCGCCCAGATGCGCGTCCACGCGCTCGAGGTGCTGCTCGCCCCCGACCTGGTGGACCTGGTGGGCGGCCCCGCCGACCAGGACCTCCTGGCCCGCGTCCGCGCCCTGCGGCGCAAGGTCGCGCTCGAGATGGGGTTCGTGCTCCCGCCGGTGCGCACCCGCGACTCCGTGGACCTCCCGCTCGCCACCTACTCGATCCGGATCGCCGGCGTCGAGGCCGGCCGCGGGGAGGCGCCGAGCGGGCGGATGCTCGCGCTCGGCGACGGCCTGGAGAACTTCCCGGGGCCGGTGGTCAACGAGCCGGTGTTCGGCCTCACCGGCCGGTGGATCCCCGCCGAGCTGCGGCACAGCGCGGAGATGATCGGCGCGACGGTCGTGGACCGGACGTCCGTGCTGGTCACGCACCTCTCGGCGCTCGTCATGGACCAGGCGCACCGGCTCCTCGGACGCGAGGACGTCCGGGTCCTCAACGAGGAGCTCAAGCAGACGAACCCGTCCGTCGTCGACGAGCTCGTCCCCGGCCTGCTCACCCTCGGCGAGGTGCAGCGGGTGCTGCAGGGCCTCCTCGCCGAGCAGGTGCCGATCCTCGACCTCGGGCGGATCTACGAGGCGCTCACCGTCCGCGCCAAGGCGACCACGGACACCGAGCCGCTCGTGGAGGCGGCGCGCCAGGCCATCGGGGACGTCATCGTCGCGCGGGCGGCCACCGACGGCGTGCTGCGCGTCCTGACCATCGAGCCCGTCACCGAGCAGATCCTCATCGAGGGCCTGCGGGCCGCCGAGCACGGCACCCAGCTCTCGCTGAGCCCCGAGCGGGTGGAGGACCTCCTCGAGTCCGTGCGGGAGAAGACCGAGGCGGCCGAGGCGGGCGGGCGCTCGGCCGTGCTCGTCTGCGCGCCCGCGATCCGGCCCGCGCTGCGCCGGCTGGTCACCCTCGCGGTGCCGCGGCTGGCCGTCTTGTCCTACACCGAGGCGTCGACGACGCGCCTGACCATCGAGACCGTGGGAGTGATCGGTGTCCGCAACGTCATTGCTGCTTGACGGCCAGGACCTCGACGACCTCTACGCGAGGGCGGACGAGCTCGAGGGCTGGGTGGTGCGCGTCGAGAAGGTGCGCCGCGCCGGCGTCGCGGGGCTCTTGGGCGCCCGTCGCTACGAGCTGACGCTCGACGTCGACGGCGTCGGCGACCCCCGCGACGAGGTGGCCCTCGACCCCCCGCGCTGGCCCGCCCCCACCCCTCTTGCGCGAGTGCGACGTTCAGGGGGTCTGGAGGGGGTGGATGAGCCCCTCGACGTCGCACTCGGCGAGGGTCTGGCGGGGGTGGCGGGGGTGGCGGGGGTGGCGCCGTCGGGTGCCACGGCGGTGACGCCGGGCCCGCGGACGCCGACCGTCGGCCTGCCGGCGGGTTCGACGCCCGCACCCGTGCCCGCTCCCGCTCCCGCACCCGCTCCCGTTCCCGTTCCCGCACCCGTTCCCGCTACCGCTGGGCGAGTGCGACGTTCAGGGGGTCTGGAGGGGGTGGATGAGCCCCGCAACGTCGCACTCGGCGGGATGGCGGCGCTGCTGGCCGCGGCCGACGACGCCGACGAGCGCCTCGGTGCGTTCGCCGTGCCCGCGCTCTCGACGCCGCCCGCGCCGCCCTCGCTCGCGACGCCGCCCGCCGCC
>JBDIAU010000142.1:0-5702 GCA_039812565.1 Beutenbergiaceae bacterium | reverse complement strand
CTTGCCGACTCCTCGGGGCCGGTGCGAGGGATCGGCGCCGCGACGCTCGGCGTCCTTCGAGCCCAGGCAAGGCTCCAGGCCGACCACCCGGGCCCGACGGACGTGGAGTTCGAGCTCGTGGACGCCGCGGCGATCCGCGCCCTCCCGGCGCCGGACCCCGGCGACATCTACTTCGACTTCGAGGGCGATCCCCTCTGGTCGGGCGCGGACCCGAACGACCAGGGGCTCGAGTACCTCTTCGGCGTCGTGGAGCAGGACACGGGCGAGTACCGGGCGTTCTGGGCGCACGATCGCGCCGAGGAACGACGGGCGCTCGTCGACTTCCTCGACTACGTGACGCGGCGGCGCGCCGCGTACCCGCAGATGCACGTCTACCACTACGCGGCCTACGAGAAGACGGCGCTCGGACGGCTCACCGGCCGGCACGACGTCGGCGGCGACATCCTCGACGCGCTCCTGCGCGACGGCGTCCTCGTCGACCTCTACGCCACGGTGCGCCAGAGCGTGCGCGTCTCGCAGCCGTCGTACTCGATCAAGAAGCTCGAGCCGCTCTACATGGGCGACGACCTGCGCTCGGGGGTCGACAACGCCGCCGACTCGATCGTCGCGTACGCGGCGGCGTGCCACCTGCGTGAGCAGGGGGACGTCGCGGGCTTCACCGCAGGGCTCGACGGCATCGCGGACTACAACGCGTACGACTGCCGGTCCACGCGCGAGCTGGCGCGCTGGCTGCGCGATCGCGTCACCGTCGACGACGCGGCGGCGAACCCGACCGACGTGCCGCCGGAGGCCGCAGCCTCGGCCGAGGAGCCGCCGGAGGTCGACGCCCTTCGCCACCAGCTCCTCGCGATCGCTGACCGGGCCTCGGCCGACGGGCGAGTCGACGACGCCACCGCCGTCGCCATGGTCGCCGCCTCGCTCGGCTACCACCGCCGTGAGAACAAGCCGTTCTGGTGGGCGCACTACGACCGGCTCCGATCGCCCGTCGACGAGTGGGCGGAGAGTCGGGACGTGCTGGTCAGCAGCAGCGTCGTCGTCGAACGCGGCTGGGAGGCGACGGGCGGGCAGAAGGCGCTACGGCGGCGAGTTCGCATGGCGGGGTCGTTCCCGCCCGGATCGACGATCTCGGCTGGCTCGGCCATGTTCGTGCAGTACGAACGCCCCTTCCCCGACGGCTACGCGCCGCCTCCGGACGGCGTCCGCGCGACCAAGGACGTCGGAGTGCTCCTCAAAACAGGCGACGACGGCGCGGGCGTCCTCGTGGAGGAGAGGCTCAGCGGCGGCTCCCCGCCGCACGACCGGCTCCCGTTGGCCGTCACCCCGGGTCCGCCGCCGGATGCGCGGAGCATCGAGGCGGCGCTCCGGGAGCTGGGGGACGCCGTCGTCGCCGGTGGACTGCACCCGCAGCCCAGCCTCGACATCCTGCGCCGCCAACCCCCACGCCTGCTCGGGGGGGTGGCGCTACCCACGCTGTCCCTCGAACGGGACGACCCCGTCGAGACCCTGACGACCGCCGTCCTCGCGCTGGACCGGTCCTACTGCGCAGTCCAGGGGCCGCCGGGCACCGGCAAGTCGCACATCGGCGCCCGGGTGATCCGCCGGCTGGTCGAGGAGGGCTGGCGCGTGGGCGTCGTGGCGCAGTCGCACGCCGTCGTCGAGGGCCTGCTCGACAAGGTCGTCGACGCCGGGCTCCCGGCGGCGAGGGTCGGCAAGCACCGCCGCGACGGGGCGAGCCCGTGCTCGTTCACCGTGCTCAAGAACAACGGGCACGCGGGCTTCCTCGACGAGCACGACGGCACGGGCTGCGTGATCGGTGGAACGGCCTGGGACTTCACCAACACCAGGCGGATCTCCCGAGGGTCGCTCGACCTCCTCGTGATCGACGAGGCCGGCCAGTTCTCGCTGGCCAACACGCTCGCCGTCTCCGTCGCCGCCCAACGGCTCCTCCTGCTCGGCGACCCGCAACAGCTGCCCCAGGTGAGCCAGGGCACGCACCCGCTGCCCGTCGACGACTCGGCGCTCGGCTGGCTGCTGGCGGACCACGACACGCTGCCACCCGAGCGCGGGTTCTTCCTCGACCGCACGTGGCGCCTGCACCCCGACCTGTGCGCGCCCGTCTCCCGGCTGTCCTACGAGGGCCGGCTCTCATCGTGCACGCCGGAGCGACACCTCGACGGGTTCGCCCCCGGCGTGCACACCGTGCTCGTCGAGCACACGGGCAACGCCACGGAGTCCCCCGAGGAGGCGGACGAGGTGGTGCGGCAGGTGGCGGGCCTGCTCGGCCGAACGTGGACCGACGACGGCGCCTCCGCCCCCCTCGGCGAGGCGGGCGTGCTCGTCGTCGCGGCGTACAACGCGCAGGTCGCTCTGATCCGCAAGCGGCTCACGGATGCGGGGTACGGCGGCGTGCGCGTCGGGACGGTCGACAAGCTCCAGGGCCGGGAGGCGCCCGTGGTCGTCGTCTCGATGGCCGCGTCCGCCGTCGAGGACGTCCCGCGGGGGATGGGCTTCCTGCTGTCGCGCAACCGGGTGAACGTCGCCGTCTCCCGCGGCAAGTGGGCGGCCATCGTGATCCGATCACCCCGACTCACGGACTACCTGCCCTCCTCACCGGGCGCGCTCGCCGAGCTCGGCGCGTTCATCGGGCTGTGCGACGCGTCCGTCGATCACCCCGCCCGACCAGCCGCCGTGGGTGTGGCGCGGTGAACGGCGAGGACCGCGAGTGGGACGAGCTGCGCCGGCTGGCCCTCGGGGTCGCGCATCAGCAGGGTGCCGGTCCGTGGGCGGAGGACATCGCCTCAGAGGTGCTGCTGCGCCTCTTCGTCCAGGCGGACGCCGTCGAGGATCCGCGGGGGTGGGTCGCGGTCGCGGCCCGGAACGCCGCCATCGACGTGCACCGCCGGCAGCCCGCCGGCGGGTGGACCGACCTGCCGGTGAGCTCGCCCGAGCCGGGGAGGCGCCTCCACCCACGCGAGCTGTGGGTGACGGGGCCCAGCAGTGGGGTCGCGCGCCGGGACCAGCTGGAGCGCGTCCTCGCGGTGTTGAACGAGGTTGAGCGCGCGCTTCTCGTCGGGCAGTCGGAGGGGCGCTCCGCGCGCGAGCTCGCGCAGGAGTACGGCTACACCGAGCGCTCGGTCCGGGTGAAGCTGTCGGTCGCGCGGCGGAAGATTCGCGAACGTTTCCCGGAGATGCCGGCGTTGGGCTTCGACTGACTCACCGCCAGTGATCGGCGATCGCGGCCCAGCGGCCGGCAGCGAGTGACCGGACGGCGTCGCGCGCCGCGCGGTCGCCCGGCGTGCGGGCGACCTGCGCGCATGCGGACGAGAGCTCGTCGTCGTCTTCGAGCCGCTCGGTGACCGGGTCCCAGACCCGCGCCAGCGTCACGCCGGTCGCCGAGGCGGTCACGCTGAAGGGTCGGAGCCAGCCGAACTCGCGGTGGGGCATGTGCAGCTCGGCGACCATCGCCGCATCAGCCGCGACCGGCGTGATGAGGTCGGACGCCGCGTCGATCAGCGTGGCTGCGCCGGTGGAGCCCTCGAGCAGACGCTCGATCCCCGCGACCGTGTCGTAGCGGTCGACGACGGCGAAGGACACCAGACCGAGGGCGCCGTACGCCAGGACGTGGTCGTCCACGACGTCGAGGTGGAGGCATTCGGGCGGGTATCGCGCCTCCAGCCACCGCCGCGCCGCGTCCAGGTCGACTGCGGTCAGCTCCACGGGCCACGACGAGGCCGCCACCCGCCAGGCGAGCCGGCCACTCGCAGCGTCATGACGACGGTGGCACCGCCGGGCGTCGGTCACGGCGCTGTCGAGGATCGCGCGAGGCAGGAAGGAGTCAGGGTGGTGTCCCCCGAGGGTGAGGTCCTGCCGCCAGAGGCGTTCGACGTCCGGCAGCAGACCCGCGACCTCGCGGCCGTGGCCCCAGTCGAGCTCCGGGACGGGGCCGCGTTCGAGGAGGTGCCGAGCCCGTGCGGCGTCGGCGACGACGGCCACGGCCAGGCGTCGCGCGTGCGCCACAGACACGGTCGCCGGGTCGACGGCGCGCCGCACGACGAGGCGGACGGCGCCGTCGGGCCCCGGACCGCCGAGGACGTGCAGGCCGTGCACCTGGTCCTTCGCCGCCGCGATCCGTGCGGACGAGGTCGTGGCGACGACGATCGAGCCGACGACGGCGCCGACCCAGCACTCCGGGCTCGGCGCCGGTCCCGGGTCGAGCGGGCCGCCGACGAGCACGTCGGCGGCCACGTCCGGGACGTGCAGGGCGTGCACGACCTCGTCGCCCACCTCGCGCGTGCGCACCAGGTCGCCACCAAGGAACGTGTAGAGGACCATGAGGACGTCGACGCCGTCGAGCTCACTCACCAGGACCGGACCTTCTCCAGCGCCAGCTCGATGAGCGCCTCCGCCACGTCGAGGTCGTCGGACGAGGTGAGGCGGGTCTCGACGCCATAGGAGCGGTGGTTCGTCGGGCGGACCTCCGGGAGGGCGAGGTAGCTCGGCACCTCGGCCGTCAGGAGCCGGAGCGAGAGCCTGCCGTTCCAGTGCAGGTAGGCGACGGCCGCGGACGGCTCCTCGAGGGCGTTGTCGTGGATGCGGAGGTAGTCGCCGATCGGCCGGTCGGGCTTGCGGGTGGTCCCGACGGCGACGACGACGTCCTCCCGCTCCAGGCGGGAGAGCAGGGCGCGGAGCACGTCGGCCCGGGCGCCGCCCATCGCCGTCACTGCCTCCGCGGGCGAGATGCCGGCGGTGACCATCGTCAGCTCGTCCTGGGCGTCGGCGGGAGCCTCGTCCAGCGGCTCTGCCACGTCTCGTCCCTGGTCGGCCGGCAGGACGAAGGCGCGGTCCTCGAGCATGTCCCAGACCTCGACGCCGGCCTCGGCGTAGCGCGCCCAGCCGGTGCCTCGCGCGGCACCGAGGCGCGCGTGCTCCTCGACGGTGACGGTGCAGGCCACCGCGTACTCCTCGAGGAACGTGAGCAGGTCCTCGTCGGACCAGGGCCCTTGCGCCAGGAGGCGGTCGACGATCCACTTCCTCGGCCACACATGCTCGTGGTTCACCGAGGCGGGGTGGGAGAGGTCAATGGCCCGGAGCGAGCGCATCCGCACATGGAACTTGGCGTGCGGCGCGACGCCCTCGGCCTCGGTCCACTTCCAGATCGCCATGCTCAGCGCCTCCTTGCGGTGGTTCGGCGCGATCGACTCGGGGAGCGAGAGCAGGTGTCGGACCAAGGCGAAGGCGCTCTCCCGCCGGGCGGGAAGCGCCGCGTCCTCCACGTAGGTGCGGCTGAGGTTGATGGCGGTGTTGGTCGGCATGGGGGGTCCTCTCGTCGGCCGTTCATCTACTACGACGCAGGGAGAGTCGAAGTGTTAGCGGTCGTGCCGCCGGAGGTCGCCGTCGCTGGTCAGGGTGCGGGGGTGGCGCGGACACGGCGGTGGGCGCCGCTGCAGTCCGCGGAACCTCGGCCGATGGGGTGCGTGGGGTCGGGGCCTCGAACGGGTGCGTGGAGGCGGCTGCGATGCGCGAGGTCTCGGTGCGGCGGTGGCGCCGCTACGGACGGGATCGGCTGTACGTCACGGACGCGGCCGGGCTCGCCCTGGGGTGGCACGACCTTGCGACGGGCGAGACGCATGTCGCGGTCGCGGAGGCCGCCACGGATGTCGAGGCGGCGATCGCCCGTTGGCGGGCGACGGTCGGTGGGGAGG
>JBDIAU010000141.1:0-5715 GCA_039812565.1 Beutenbergiaceae bacterium | reverse complement strand
GGCCGTGCCCCCACCCGACGGGTGGGGGCACGGCCCCGGTCAGACCGCCGTCGCGGGACGGCGGGGTGCCAGGCGTGCGTCAGGCGCGCGCCTCCTCCTCGACGATGTCGATCTCCTCGAACTCCTCGTCGACCACGGTCACCCGCGGGGAGAAGATCACGTACGCGATGACGCCGGCGATCGCGGCGCCCACGAGCGGCCCGACCCAGAAGACCCACAGCTGGCCCAAGGCCCAGCCGTCGGAGAAGATCGCGGTCGCCGTGGAGCGGGCCGGGTTGACCGAGGCGTTGGTGACGGGGATGGCGACCCAGATCATCACGGCCAGCGTGAGGCCGATGGCGATCGGTGCGAGGTGCGTGGCAGCCCGCTCGCTCGTGACGCCGAGGATGACGGTCACGAAGATCGCTGTCACCACGATCTCGACGATTAGCGCGCCCAGCAGGCCGAAGCCGCTGCCCGCCTGAGCGGCGATCGGGGAGTGCTCGCCGAAGCCGTTCGACGTGCCGGAGAAGTAGCCGCGCTCGTTGCCCTGCAGCGCCTCGAGCTGGGACGTGAGGATGAAGAGGATCGCCGCGGCGAGCGCGCCGCCGACCAGCTGGGCGAGCCAGAACGGGACGACGTCCCGCCAGCGGGTCCGCCCCGCGATGGCCGCGCCGAGGGTCACGGCGGGGTTGAAGTGGCCGCCGGAGATGTGGCCGACGGCGACGGCGCCCGCGATGACCGCGATGCCGAACGCGAGGCCGACCGCGACGACGCCGCCGCCCACGCCGGCGATGCCCGCGTAGAGCGCGGTGCCGACGCCGGCGAAGACGAGGACGAACGTACCGAAGGCCTCGGCGCCGAGCTGGGCGAAGATGCCGTACTCGGGGCCGGGGGTGATGGGCTGAGGGTTGACGTCGGCGGGCGTGAGCTCGGCGAGCGCCGCGGTGGCCTCGGCGGGCAGCGCCGTGCCGGGAGTGACGGGGGAGTCGCTCATGGGGTGGTCCGATCGTGGTGAGGGCCGCCGCGCAGGAGACGAGGGGAGGCGGGCGGCGTCGTGCGTCACTCGTAGGGGCCCGTACCCCGACCTGTCGGGCCGGTGACGAGGGCAGATGACGACATGGACGCTAGGGACCCGTTCCCCGGGCGTCAAACGGACAGGCCGGTCACGCAGCGGTTGCCCTCGCGAGCCTGTCGGTGCCACCCAGTAACCTTCCACCGGGCGTCGGCGGGCGCTCGAACCCGCGCGGCGGTACCGCGCACGGCGGAGGGATGGGCATGGCGAAGATCAAGGTTGTCGGACCGGTGGTCGAGCTCGACGGCGACGAGATGACCCGGATCATCTGGCAGTTCATCAAGGACCGCCTCGTCCACCCGTACCTCGACGTCGACCTTCGCTACTACGACCTCTCGATCGAGAACCGCGACGCCACGGACGACCAGGTGACCGTCGACGCCGCCCACGCCATCAAGGAGCACGGCGTCGGGGTCAAGTGCGCGACGATCACGCCGGACGAGGCCCGGGTCCAGGAGTTCGGCCTCAAGAAGATGTGGCTCTCGCCGAACGGGACGATCCGCAACATCCTGGGCGGCGTCGTCTTCCGCGAGCCCATCATCATCAGCAACATCCCGCGCCTCGTCCCGGGCTGGACGAAGCCCATCGTCATCGGGCGTCACGCGTTCGGCGACCAGTACCGCGCGACCAACTTCAAGGTGCCCGGCGCCGGCACGCTGACCATCACCTTCACGCCGGAGGACGGCTCGGCGCCGATCGAGCACCAGGTGGTCCGCTACCCCGACGGCGGCGGCGTCGCCATGGGGATGTACAACTTCAACGCCTCGATCCGCGACTTCGCCCGCGCCTCGTTCGCGTACGGCCTGCAGCGCGGCTACCCCGTGTACCTCTCGACGAAGAACACGATCCTCAAGGCGTACGACGGCGCCTTCAAGGACATCTTCGCCGACGTCTTCGAGACGGAGTACAAGGAGCAGTTCGCCGCCGCCGGCCTGACGTACGAGCACCGCCTCATCGACGACATGGTCGCCGCCGCCATGAAGTGGGAGGGCGGCTACGTCTGGGCCTGCAAGAACTACGACGGCGACGTGCAGTCCGACACCGTCGCGCAGGGCTTCGGCTCGCTCGGCCTGATGACGTCGGTGCTGATGACGCCCGACGGCAAGACCGTCGAGGCCGAGGCCGCGCACGGCACCGTCACGCGCCACTACCGCCAGCACCAGGCCGGCAAGCCGACGTCGACGAACCCGATCGCCTCCATCTTCGCCTGGACGGGCGGCCTCAAGCACCGCGGCAAGCTCGACGGCACCCCGGAGGTGACGGGCTTCGCCGAGACGCTCGAGCGGGTCGTCGTCGAGACGGTCGAGAGCGGCAAGATGACGAAGGACCTGGCGATCCTCGTCGGCCCCGACCAGCCGTGGCTCACCACCGAGGCGTTCCTCGGCGCGCTCGACGAGAACCTCGCCGCCCGCCTCGCCTGACCGGCACCCCACGAAGGAGCGTCAACGATGACCACCCGCCCGCCCGTCACCGTCACCGTCACCGGTGCGGCCGGACAGATCGGCTACGCCCTTCTGTTCCGGATCGCGTCCGGCCAGCTGCTCGGGCCGGACGTGCCGGTGTCGCTGCGCCTCCTCGAGGTGCCGCAGGCGCTGCGCGCCGCCGAGGGGACGGCGATGGAGCTCGCCGACTGCGCATTCCCGCTGCTGCGTGGCGTCGACATCACCGACGACGCGACGCGGGCGTTCGACGGCGTGAACGTGGCGCTCCTCGTGGGGGCCCGGCCGCGCGGCGCGGGGATGGAGCGGTCGGACCTGCTCGAGGCGAACGGCGGGATCTTCGGCCCGCAGGGTGTGGCGATCAACGCCGGGGCAGCGGACGACGTCCGCGTCCTCGTGGTCGGCAACCCGGCCAACACGAACGCGCTCATCGCGGCCGCGCACGCCCCCGACGTTCCGGCGGACCGGTTCACCGCGATGACCCGCCTGGACCACAACCGGGCGGTGAGCCAGCTCGCCGAGTTCACGGCGTCCCCGGTGGACGCCATCTCACGGCTGACGATCTGGGGCAACCACTCGGTGACCCAGGTGCCCGACGTCGCGCACGCCCTCATCGGCGGCCGGCCGGCCCGCGAGGTGGTCGCCGACGACGCGTGGCTCGACGAGGTCTTCATCCCGACCGTCGCCAAGCGCGGCGCGGCGATCATCGCCGCCCGGGGCGCGTCGTCGGCCGCGTCGGCCGCGAACGCGGCCATCGACCACGTCTTCGACTGGGTCAACGGCACGCCCGAGGGTGACTGGACGTCGGCCGCCGTCGTCTCGCGCGGCGAGTACGGCGTGCCCGCGGGGCTCGTCTCGTCCTTCCCCGTCGTCTCCCGCGACGGTGCGTGGCACGTGGTCCCCGACCTCACGGTCGACGACGCCGTCCGCGCCCGGATCGACGCCTCCGTGGCCGAGCTGGTGGAGGAGCGGGACGCCGTGCGCGCGCTGGGGCTCGTGCCGGCCTGACCTCCGGGCGGTCGAGCCGCGGCGTCGGGCCGCCCTCGCGTCAGGGATCCAGCGCGGCTCACCGATCCAGCGCGGCTCAGTGATCCAGCTCGGCTCAGTGATCCAGCTCGGCGCGCCGCACGACGTCCCGGACGACGACGGCGAGCGCCTCCGGGGCGTCGTGCTGGACGAAGTGCACGCACCCCGGGAGCGTCCGCACCTCGACCCCGAGCCGCTCGTGCAGCGCCTCGGCCGCGGCGTGCCGCGGCTCGGGCGAGTCCGCTCCGACGGTGACGACCACCGGTCCCTGGCCCGGCGCGACCGGCTCCGGCTCGAAGCCGCGGAACATCGCGAGGTCCCGCCCGACGGAGCCCGGGTCCGTCGGGCCCATCCCGGGTGACCACCCCGGGCCGTAGAGCGCCCGCGCGAACCCCGGGACGCCGTCGGCGGCGTAGCCGGCCACGACGTGGTCGAGGAGCCCGGGCACCATCGAGCCGACGGCGGGCTCGTGGAGGACGGCGCCCGCCAGGCGCGTCGGACCTGCGGCGAGCGCGAGCCCGAGCGTGGCCCCACCGGAGACCCCGACGACGACGGCGCCCTCGGCGAGCCGGGCGAGCGCGGCCACCTCGGTCCCCAGGTCGCCGGTGCAGCGGCGGTCGGGGGCGACGAGCGGCAGGTCGAGGTCCGCGAGCAGCGGCGTCAGCCGGTCCCACACGGCGCCGGTCGTCGCGGCGCCGTGCACGAGGAGCACGCGGGTGGGTCGCACCGGGCGAGCGTAGCGACGCCTCGCGCCCGCCCCCGCCCCACACGTCCCGCCCCACCGTCCCCCGGACCCTGGCCGAACGCACCGTTGCTCGGCCGAAAGCTCGACTTCGGCCGAGCAAAGGTGCGTTCGGCCAGGGTGCGGGAGCGGCGTGGCGCGGCGGCGCGCCGCGACCGCGACCGGATCGAGACCGACCGGTGACGGGCGCTTTACATCCCAGGGTCTCCGTGGAAACACGCCCTCCCTAGCGTCCAGCCATGGATACGCGGTCCGATACCAGCCTGTATACAACGGGCGCCGCGGGCACCGGTCGGCCCGGCCGGTGGGCGCTCACCCCCGAGGAGCTCGCCGACGTGCGCGGCCGTCGTCGCGACCTCGTCCACGACCGGCTCCGCCGGATGGTCCTGCTCGGCGTCTTCCCGACGCGCGAGCGCCTCGCCGAGGAGCGCGTCGCCGAGATGCTCGGCGTCTCCCGCACCCCGGTCCGCGAGGCGTTCGTCCGGCTGCACGCCGAACGCCTCCTGCGCCGGTACGCCGACGGCGGGTTCTACGTCGCGGAGCCGGACCTCGCCGACCTGCGCGACCTGTACGAGCTGCGGATCGCGCTCGAGCTGCGGGGCCTCACCCGGGTGCTGGAGGGCTTCGGCAGCCACGACGTCGCCGTCCTCGAGCCCCTGCGGGACCGGTGGCGCCACCTGGAGGACGACCGCCCGGCCCCGGACCCGTCGTTCGTCGAGCTCGACGAGTCGTTCCACATGGCCCTGTGCCGGTCGTCCGGCAACGTGGCCCTCGCCGACACCCTCGAGACGGTCAACGCCCGGATCCGGCCGATCCGGATGCACGACTTCCTCACCGAGGACCGGATCGAGCTCACGATCACGCAGCACCTCGGCATCGTCGAGGCGGTCCTGGGTCGCGACGTCGAGTCCGCCGTCGAACGCCTCCGGGTCCACGTCGGGGAGTCGATGGAGGTCGTCGAGCGCCGGGCCGCCCGCGCGATCACGCAGATGATCCTCGGACGGGGGCGGCAGCGGTGAGCGCGGACAGCCCGCTCGGCCCGACGCGCGCCGAGAGCCGGGTCGGCCTCCCGCCCGCCCTCCTGGAGGCGCGCAGCCTCACCAAGCGCTTCGGCGAGGTGGTCGCCAACGACGACGTCGACCTCACCGTCCTGGCGGGCGAGGTCCACGCCCTGATCGGGGAGAACGGCGCCGGCAAGAGCACCCTGCTCAAGATGATCTACGGGGTCTACGCCCCGGACGACGGCCGGCTCTTCGTCGACGGCGCCCCGGTCGCCCCCGGGAACCCCACCCTGGCCCGCGCCCGCGGCATCGGCATGGTCTTCCAGGACCTCCGCCTCGTCCCCGCCCTGACGGTCGCCGAGAACGTCGCGCTCGCCCTGCCCGGCGGTGCCCGGCTCAAGCTCGACGCCCTGTGCGCGCGGATCTCCGCCGCCGCGGACTCCTACGGCCTGG
>JBDIAU010000140.1:0-5735 GCA_039812565.1 Beutenbergiaceae bacterium | reverse complement strand
GCGCGAGGTCCTCGTGCCGGTGGACCCGGACGACGGCGATGAGGTCGACGTCGCCGGTGACGGAGTAGACCTCGGAGACGCCGTCCAGGTCCGCGATCGCCGAGGCGACCTCCGGCACGCGGGCGACCTCGGTGTCGATGAGCACGATCGCTGTGAGCATGTCTGCCTCCCGTCCGCGCACCCCGACCGCGGGTGCCCTATCCGCCGATCATGGCGTGCCCGCACCCCACGACGCACCCGGCTCGCGGACGAAGCGTGCGGCGCCGGTCACCGCCCCCGCCCAGCCGGTCGCGCCCTCGAGCTCGACGAGCCGGGTGCCGGGCCTCTCGAGCCAGGCGGCGAGCAGCTCGGTCTCCTGGGCGGTCGCGGCACCGCACAGGACCGTCGGGGCCGGGACCGTCTCGCCCGTCTCCCGGAGCGCGTCGACGAGCGGGCGCGGGTCGACGCCGCGCGGTGCTCGAGCCGTGCCCGCGAGCCGGCCGTGCCGTGCCAGGACGAGCTCCCAGCCGCCGGCGTCGTCGCGGCGCGCGGCGACCAGCTCGGGGATCTGCGTGAGGGGGAGCAGCCGCTGGGCTCTGGCAACTCCCCTGACGAGGGCGTCCAGCTGGTCCCGGTGACTCGCGGCCTCCTCGAAGCGCTCCTGCCCGGCGAGACGGCGGATGCGGGACTCGGCTGCCGTCACGACGTCGTCCAGGTCGCCCTCGAGCGCCCGGCGCACCCGGGCGACCACTCCCGCGTAGGCGGCGCCGTCCTGAGCGCCGGTGCACGGCGCCCCGCACCGTCCCATCTCCGCCAGGGCGCAGGCGATCGCGCCGACGCGTGGCTCGCGCGGCAGGCGCGGCGTGCACCGGCGTACCGGCAGGACGGCCTCGAGCGCCGCCGCGGCGGCCTGCGCCGCGACGCGCGACGAGAACGGGCCGATCGCGCTCACGCCCTGGGCCGGCACCGTTCGGGTCAGCGAGAGCCGCGGGAACGGCTCGTCGGTGAGCCGGAGCCAGGGTTCGCGCTCCGGCTGCCGGGAGCGGCGGTTGTAGGCGGGCTTGTGCGCCGCGATCAGCCGAAGCTCACGGACCTGCGCCTCGAGGACGCTCGGGCAGGGCACGGGCCGCACGCGCTCGGCCAGCTGGAGCATCTCGCCGATCCGCGCCCGCTTCTCCGTGGCGGTGAAGTAGGACCGGACCCGCCGACGGACGTCCACCGCCGTGCCGACGTACAGGATCTCGTCTCGCGGACCGAGGAACATGTAGACGCCCGGCCCTGAGGGCAGCCCGTCCGCGAGGTGGGCCTTCCGGCGCCGCGCGTGGGGGACGGGGTCCGCGGCGGTGACCAGGTCCTCGAGGTGCGTGACGCCCAGCGGCGCGAGGCGGCCGAGGAGCCCGTGGAGCACGTCGACGGTGGCCCGGGCGTCCTCGAGGGCGCGGTGGTTCGGCGTGACGGATGCGCGGAACAGCGTCGCGAGCGAGATCAGCTTGTGGTTGGGCGCCTCGTCCCGGGTCACGACCCGGCGGGCCAGCTGGACGGTGTCGACGACGGTGGGGCGCGGCCACCCGAGGTCCATCCGGGCGGCCGCCTCGCGCAGGAAGCCGACGTCGAAGCGTGCGTTGTGGGCGACCAGCACAGCTCCCCGGGCGAACTCGAGGAACGCCGGCAGGACCGCCTCGATCCGCGGCGCCCCGACCAGCATCGCGTCCGTGATGCCGGTGAGGACAGTGATCAGGGGCGGCACCGGCGCGCCCGGGTCGACGAGCGTCTGGAACTCGCCGAGGACCTCGCCGCCCCGGACCTTCACCGCGCCGATCTCGGTGATCGCGTCCGTGCGGGCCGAGCCGCCGGTGGTCTCGAGGTCGACGACGACGAACGTGGTCTCCGCCAGCGACGTCCCGAGCTCGTCGAGGCGCAGCTGCACCGCGGGCGCGTCGGCGCTCTCCGGACGCAGGTCGAGGCGGGCGCCCGGGGGCGGCGCGAGCAGGTTCTCGAGCACGTCCCGCACGCTAGGTGCCGGCACCGACAGCATCGCCGCTGCGCCGCCCCGGCGCGTCGCGCTGCCGGGGCGCGGCCGGGGGCCCCGCCGTCGCCACGGCGGTGCCCGCGGTGGCTCGAAGCTCGATGTCGGTGGTCCGCCGTAGCGTCCGCAGCATGCTCATCGACTGCGAGACGTGCTCCCAGCGGGACGTGGCGTGCGCCGACTGCGTGGTGACGTTCCTGACCATCCCGAGCCGACCACGCGAGGCGGTCCCAGCGATCGCGCTCGCCGAGGTCACCGGTGCCGAGATCAGCGAGGCCGAAGGCCGTGCGCTCTCGGTCCTGGCCGGATGCGGCCTGGTGCCGCCCTTGCGGATGACGCCACGTCGGGCGTCGTCGCGCGCGGGCTGAGCGGCCCCCGCCCCGAGAGCGCGGCTCAGCCGGTCGTGGCGGGTGTCCCGGAGTAGATCTCGTCGATCTTGTCCGCGAAGTCGTCGAGCACGAGGCTGCGCTTCACCTTGAGCGACGGCGTCAGGTACCCGTTGGCGACGGTGAAGTCGCCCTCGAGGACCACATAGGCCCGGATCGACTCGGCTCGGGACACGGCCTCGTTGGCCCGGGCGACGGCACGGTCGAGCGCCGCCTTGACCTCCGGGTGCCCGACGGCCTCGGCGACGTCGATCGGCGGGAGGCTCTTGCCGGCGAGCCAGAGCGGGAGCATCTCGGGGTCGAGTGTGATGAGTGCGCCGACGAACGCCCGTCGGTCGCCGACCACGACGCACTGGCTGACGAGGGGGTGCGAGCGCACCCGGTCCTCGAGGACCGCCGGTGCGACGTTCTTGCCCGCCGCGGTGACGATGATCTCCTTCTTGCGCCCGGTGATCCTGAGGTAGCCGTCCTCGTCGAGCTCACCCAGGTCGCCGGTGTGGAACCACTCCCCGGTGAAGGCCTCCGCCGTGGCGTCGGGGGCGTCGTGGTACCCGCGGAAGACGGGGATCCCGGTGGCGAGGATCTCGCCGTCCTCGGCGATGCGGATGCCGGTGCCCGGAAGCGGCGGTCCGACCGTGCCGATCTTCACGCGCTCGGGGACGTTCACGGTGAGCGGCGCCGTCGTCTCCGTCAGCCCGTACCCCTCGAGGACGGTGAGACCGAGGCCGCGGTAGAAGTGGCCGAGCCGCTCGCCCAGGGGGGCGCCCCCGGAGATCGCCCAGTGGACCCGTCCGCCCAGCGCGGCGCGCATCTTGCGCAGCACGAGGGCGTCGGCCACACGGTGCTGCAGGCGCAGCCACGGCCCGGGGCCGCCCGCGTCGAGCGCGCGCGAGTAGGAGATCGCCGTCCGTGCCGCGCGGTGGAAGATGCCCGCCTTCCCGGCGGCGGTCGCCTTCTGCTCGGCCGTGTTGTAGACCTTCTCGAACACGCGCGGCACGGCGAGGAGGAACGTCGGTCGGAAGGTTCCCAGGTCCGCGACGAGGTCCTTGACGTCGCTCGTGTGGCCCATCGCCGCCCCCGCGGCGAGCGCGAGGACCTCGATGAAGCGGGCGAAGACGTGCGCGAGCGGGAGGAAGAGCAGGGTGGAGACGCCCGGGTCCTCGAGGATGACGTGAAGGCGATCGATCGCGTTGAGGCTGAGCTCGACGAAGTTCGCGTGGGTGAGCTCGGCGCCCTTGGGGCGTCCCGTGGTGCCGGAGGTGTAGATGATCGTCGCCAGGTCGGCGCCCAGCACGGAGTCGCGTCGGGCGTGGACCTCGGCGGCGTCCACGGCGTCGCCGTCGGAGGCGAGCGTGTCGAGAGCGCCGTCGGTGATGGTCCACACGTGCTCGACGCCGGGGACCGTGTCCCGGACCCCGGACACGAGCGCGGCGAGCTCGGGCGTCTCGACGACGACGGCGCGCGCCCCGGAGTCCTGCAGGATCCACTCGACCTGGCTCGCCGAGGACGTCTCGTAGACCGGGACGGGGACGAGCGCTGCGCACCAGGCTGCGAGGTCGAGGATCGTCCACTCGTAGCGGGTGCGGGACATGATGCCGACGCGGTCCCCGGGTGCCAGACCGGCCGCGACGAGGCCGCGCGCGACGGCCTCGACCTCGGCGAGCACCTCGGCCGCCGACCGGTCGAGCCAGCCCTCGGCCACCTTGCGCCGGAGCAGGACGAGGTTCGGCTCGCGCTCGGCATGGCCGACCAGGAGGTCGCAGATGCTCGTCGTGGGCTCGACGGAAACCCGTACGGGTGTCCGGAACTCGTCCATACTGGCTCCGTCGTCAGCGGGCGGTGGTGGCTTCACTGTAGCGGCGGCTGTCGCTGCCGACGGCTGCCCGGTCCGACCCGCCGCGCGACCCCTGCTCCGACGACCCACAGGGACGTGACATGCACGCGATCGGCGTGGACATCGGCGGGACCAAGATCGCCGCCGGCGTGGTGGACGAGGACGGCGCGATCCTCGTGCGGCACAAGCGGGAGACGGACCCGCACGAGCCGGGCGCGATCGAGGAGACGGTCGTCGAGCTCGTCAACGAGCTCGCGGGCGAGCACGAGGTCGGCGCCGTGGGCGTGGCGGCGGCCGGGTTCGTCTCCAGCGACCGGGCCACGGTGCTCTTCGCGCCGAACATCGCCTGGCGCGACCACCCGCTGCGGGACCGGCTCGCCGCGAGCGTGGGCCTTCCGATCGTCGTCGAGAACGACGCGAACGCGGCCGGCTGGGCGGAGTACCGGTTCGGCGCCGGGCGGGGCGTCCAGGACATGGTCATGCTGACGATCGGCACCGGGCTCGGCGGCGCCATCGTGGTCGGGGGCACCCTCCTGCGAGGCGCTCACGGCGTCGCCGCCGAGATCGGGCACGTGCGGGTGGTCCCGGACGGGCACATGTGCGGCTGCGGCCACCCCGGCTGCTGGGAGCAGTACGCCTCCGGACGGGCGCTGACCCGTCAGGCCCGGGCGGCCGCCGTCGCCTACCCGGACCGCGCTCAGGCGCTGCTCGCGCTCGCCGGCGGCGACGAGAAGAAGATCAAGGGTCCGCACGTCACGCAGGTCGCGCAGGCCGGGGACGAGCTCGGCATCGAGCTGCTCGCCGAGCTCGGGACCTGGATCGGCGCCGGGGTCGCCGACCTCGTCGCGGTGCTGGACCCTGCCGTGGTCGTGGTCGGGGGCGGCGTCTGCGCCGCCGGGGACCTGCTCCTCGAGCCGATCCGGCACGCGTTCGGCGAGGCGCTCTCAGCCCGGGGGCACCGCCCCGAGCCCCGCATCGTGGTCGCCGAGCTCGAGAACGACGCCGGCATCGTCGGCGCGGCGGACCTCGCCCGCACCTGACCTCGGCGGACCGGTCCGCGGCGGGGCGAGCGGGCCGGCGGAGCGCTCAGACGACGGCGCCGTCGCCGTGGTCGTCGTCCTCGCGCCGCCGCGGCAGCCGCCACACGAGCATGCCCACCGAGAGCAGGAAGCACGGGCCCGCGAGCGCGAGCAGCAGGCTCGGCATCCCGCGCCACAGGACGAGGTAGACCAGCACGACGGCGACCGACGCGACGATCCCCGCCCAGCCGGCCACGACCACCGGGTCGGAGGCACCGAGAGGCGGGGGTTCGTCGGGCACGAAGCCGGGCCCGTCGTCGTCCTCGATCGTCGTCTCCGGGCCGAGCCGGTAGTCGCGCGGACCGGGCGTCGCCGGTGGCGGGACGGGCGGGCCGGTGGGCTCGTCAACGCGGCTCTCCGCGTCCTCCGCGGGCGGTACCGTGAGGTCGCCCAGGCTCGCGGCGATCTCCGCGAACCGGGTGTCGACGTCG
>JBDIAU010000139.1:0-5795 GCA_039812565.1 Beutenbergiaceae bacterium | reverse complement strand
GCGAGCGGGTCGTGTACGGCCCGTCCGGCCGCTGCGCGAACACCATCGACGTCGAGCTGTAGACGAACGGCGCGCCGCGGTCGGCCGCGTCCGCGGCCAGGAGCGCCGCCCAGGACTCCGCACCGAAGGCGAGGTGGACGACGGCGTCCGGTGCGGTCGCGTCGAGGAAGGCGCGGCAGGCGTCGGGGTCGTCGGGCGAGACGTCCTCGCGCCGCCAGGCGACCACCTCGTGCCCGGCCCGGCGGGCGTGCTCGGCGAGGTGGGGGCCGACGGTGCCGGACATGCCGGTGACGAGGACGCGCATCGGGCCACGGTAACCCGGGGGTCACGGTGCACCGTCGCGGCAGGCACGGACCGCCGGCAACGGTTCCCGACGGTAGTTCGTCGTCTCGGATTCCATTTCATCGTGAATCCTCCGGGTCTATTCTCCGGTCATGCCGGACGAGATCCCGGAGACGCTGAGGCTGCGCGGGCGGACGAGACACCTGCAACGAGCGTTCATCCCGGCGGGGCTTGCGCTCCTGGTCTGGGTGACCACCCTGATCCCCGACCCCGCATGGGACCGGCCCGTCCTGCTCGGCATCGCCGCCGCAGGGGTGGCCGCACTGCTCCTCGGCATCCGAGGACCGGCCCGGGGGATCGACGCGGACGCCCTCGGCGTCGTCGTCACCAACATGGTGAGGCGGCGCCAGATCGCGTGGGCAGAGCTCGACGACATCGATTTCGACGTCGTCCACAACCAGGGTGGTGGCACGTCGTACCACCGCCTCGCCTTCCTCACGGCCCGCGGCGTCGTCGTGGCGGAGGCTCCCGGCGGGTCCCCCGCCGCGGGCAGTCCGCTCGACGTCGCCCGGACCCGCCTGCTCGAGATGCGGGACGCGTTCCGTGCTCTCGACGCCGAGGCGCCGCCGCCCGCCCCGCCGCCCGGGGCCGGCCGGCCTCGCTCGGTCGAGCTCTACCGGCTCCTGCATCCCGGAGGCGTGACGAGCCTGACGATCACGGCGCTGCCGGGGGGGGCCGCAGCGCTCGCCTCCGCCGGCGGCGACGGGACGATCTGGGTGTGGGACCTGGCGACCGGCCGACGAGTCCGCGACCCGCTGCGCGGTCATGCTCAGGAAGTCACCGGCGTCGCGGCGACGCGGGGGTCACGGGGGCAGCCACTGCTCGTCTCGAGCGGCCGGGATGGCACCGGCCGGGTCTGGGACGTCGAGGGCGAGGCCACGGGCGCCGTCGTCCGCACGTCGAGCTCACCGCTGAGCGCGGTGGCGGCGGGGTCGTCGGACGGGCGGCCGCTCGCCGCCTTCGGAGGCGACGACGCCATCGTCTGGGATGTGGCGGCCGGCGCGACGGCAAGCGGGGCGATCGCCTGCGGCGCCGTCAGGGCGCTCGCGATGACCTCAGGGACCGCCGGGACTGACGCGATGCTCGCCGTCGGCGGCAACGACGGGAGCGTCCGGCTGTGGGACCCGACCGCGGCGCGTCCCGTCGGCGCGCCGGTCGTCCTGCACTCGGGACCCGTGACCGCACTGACGTTCGTCGCCGCCGCGGACGGCGGGACGCTGCTCGTCTCGGCAGGCGGCGACGGCCGGGTCCAGCTTCGGTCCGTCGCCCGGCGGGACCCGGCCGGAACGCTGCTCACGACGTGGATGCTGCCGCCGCCGGTCCTGGCCGTCGCCGCGCGGACCGACGAGGGCGGCCGGCTGCTCCTCGCGGCCTCCGGCGGTGACCGTCTCGTCCGCCTCTGGGACGTGCGGGCCGGCGTCGAGCTCGGCGGGCCGCACCGCGGCCACCGCACGCTGGTCACGACCCTCGAGTTCGGCGCAACGTCCGACGGCACGCCGGTCCTTGTCTCGGCGGGGACGGACGGCAGCATCATCGTCCGCGACCTCGCGCGGATGACCCGATGACTCCGCCCCCGGCTGATGCCGAGCCCGTCGCCCTGGGTCACGGCGCCGTGCGTGACCGGGCCGTCGTGAGATGGCGCGGTCGGGCCCGGTACGCCTTCGCCGCATCGTGGATCGTCTTCTCGGCCGTGGTCCTCGTGACCGGGCTGTCGGGCTTCGCCGGCAGCGACGGCGTCGGGCCGTCCGGGCTGATGTGGACCCTCGGCGGGCTGAGCCTCGCCGCGGCGGGCATCGCGCTCGCCTACCGGCATCTCGTCGTCGGTGTCGACGCCGCCCACGACGAGGTGCGGGTGCGGTACGCGTGGTCATCCCGGGCGATCGCGTGGGCCGAGGTGATCGGCGTCGAGCTGCACCGTCTGGATCCCGACGGCTCGGGGCCCACCCTGCAGGTCCTCGCCTTCCGCCTCGTGGACGGCGACGTCGTCGCGAGCGCGGCACCGGCCGGCCGCGCCGGCCGCGGTCGCTACCTCGACAGACAGCGGGAGCGCCTCGTCGCCATGCGCGACGCCGCCCGCCGGGTCGAGCCGCCGTCGACCGGCACCGGACCACCTCCTCGCGACCGGCCACCACCGGGGCCGACGTGATCAGGCCCGAGGTCGCGCCAGCGCCCCTCGCCCCCCGGCCGTGGTCGATACTCGACGCGCCCGTCCCGGACAACCCGTTCGCCACAACCACGACGTCTGTCGTGCTCACCCTCTGCGTCCTCGCCATCGGCGTCGCCCTCGTCCTCGTCCGGAGCCGGTGGCGTGACCAGCAGGCCACGAACCCACCTCCGCCACCGGCGCTCACCCCGCCCGCGGCGACGCCTGCCGAGATCGCTTACCTGACCCAGACCGCCGGGTGGGGCCTCGCGGGGATGGTCGTCGACCTTGCCGTCCGCGGTCACCTCCAGCTCCAGGAGTCGTCGGTCTCGACCTCGAGGGAACCACGTTGGGACTGCGTACTGCGCCGATCCCCAATCGCGCCGGACGACCCCCGCGACGAGCTCCTCGCCCCGTACGAGCGCCTGCTGCTCGACGAGCTCTTCGCAGCGGGCGACGTCGTCACGCTCGATGGCCTGCGCTACCGGTTCGCCCCGCGGGGCGTCGCAGTGATCGAGTGCGCGGGATCGGAGCTGCGTGCTCGCGGCCTGATCCGCAGCGACGACGAGGCCGCGCAGCGGCACTGGCTCGTCAGCGCGGTCAGCACAGTGGTGCTCGGCGCCGGCCTGACGCTGGTGCTCGCCCGGTTCACGGAGGTCGCCCTCGTCGGGGTGGCCCTCGTCGCGGTCGGCGTGCTCGTCGGCATCCGCAGCACTCCGCGGCCTGGCCGGACCGCCGCCGGGACGGCGCTGGTGGCCGAGCTGGAGGCGCTGCGCAGCCGCCTGAACACGATCGACGAGCGCGACATCCCGACCGGCGATCACCACCACCTCTTCGAACGCCTCGTACCGTACGCCGTCGTGCTCGGGGTGGAGGAACGCTGGACCGACACCTTCCAGGAGCTCGCGCGACGGGGGGTCGACGTCAAGGAGCCGACGTGGTGGGTGAGCGCACGGTTCGAGCCCGGCCGATACTGGCTCGGCAGGGTGCGCTTCGCGGGTGCCCTGACAATGTTCCGGGACGAGTGCTCGACGGCGCTCACCGCCGTCGAGCCCCAGGGCGGCGGCGGAGGTTAGCCCGCCCACACCGGCACCACGGCACCGGTAGCGTTCGAGCGGCGCCGCGCAGCGCACGACGGTGGCGGCGGCGGCGCGAGCCGATCCGCGAAGGAGCACGACCATGACGGGTGCCGGGACCGGCCCGGAGCATGCGACGAGCGCGGGCCACGCGCCGCCCGGGACCATGCGGATCGCGTTCGGGCGCCAGGTGTGCGGCGCGCTGGAGGCGGCGTCGACGCGCGAGTGGCTGGTCGCGGACGGGCTCGGCGGCTACGCCTGCGGCACGGTCGCCGGCCTGCGCACCCGCGGCTACCACGGCCTGCTCATGACGGCCACCGAGCCGGCGGGCGCGGCCCGGATGCTCGGACTGGCGGCCCTCGACGTCGTCGTCGTCACGGCCGGGAGGCGGGTCCCGCTGTCCACGCACGAGTGGAGCGGCGGGGCGATCGAGCCGCGCGGCTACGAGCGGCTCGCCTCGTTCGACCTCGACGACGGCGTCCCCCGCTGGCGGTACGACCTCGGCGCCACCCAGCTCGAGGTGGAGCTGGCGATGGCGCACGGCACGCCCACGGTCGCCGTCGTCCTGCGCCTGCTCGCCGGGCAGGCGCGGCTCGAGCTGACCCCGCTGTGCACGTGGCGCGACCAGCACGGCACCCGGTACGGCACCGCCGACCCGGCGGTCGTCGCGGTCCCGGGCGGGTTCACCTTCGAGGACGCCTACCGCGTCGACGGGCCCGGCTTCACACCCGGCGGCAGCTGGTACCGGCGCGAGTACCACCGGGAGGAGGCCGCCCGCGGGCAGGGTGCGACGGAGGACCTCTGGGCGGCGGGCACGTTCGAGGCGAACCTGGCCGCGGGCGAGGCGGTCGGGGTCACCGCGACCGCCGACCTCGCCTCCGACGCGCCGGACGCCGTCGCCGTCGTCGCCGCAGCCCGCGAGCGCGCGGGCACCCTCGCGGCGCTGGCTGACGCCCGCGACGACGTCGACCGCATCCTTGCCGTGGCCGCCGACCGGTTCGTGGTCCGCACCCCGACGGGCCCGACGGCGGTGGCCGGCTACCCCTGGTTCGGCGAGTGGTCGCGGGACCTGTTCACGTCCTACGAGGGGCTGTTCCTGTGCACGGGCCGCGCGGACGAGGGCGCCGCCGTCCTGCGCCGCGCTGCGGGGACGGTCTCCGAGGGGATGCTCGCGAACACGGCCGACGTCGGCGGCCGCGAGTACAACACCATCGACGGCACCCTGTGGTTCCTCCACGCCCTCGGCCGCCACCTGGCCCTCACCGCCGACGCCGCCCTCGCGGCTGACGTCGCCGGCACCGTCCTCGAGATCCTCACGTGGCACCGCGACGGCACCCGGTTCGGCATCGGCGTCGACGCCGAGACGGGCCTGCTCCGCGGCGGGGCGGACGGGTGGGCGCTGACGTGGATGGACGCCCGCGTCGACGGCGAGCCGATCACCCCCCGGCGGGGCATGCCCGTCGAGATCCAGGGCCTGTGGATCAACGGCCTGCAGGTCGCCGTCGACCTGCTCGCCTCGACCGGCCGGGACACGACGCCCTGGGCGGACCTGCGCAGCCGGGCCGTCGCGTCGTTCGCCCGGCTCTTCCCGCTCGGCGACGCCGGGCTGCCCGACGCGATCGACCCCGCCGGCCGGGCCTCCGCGGAGCTGCGCCCGAACCAGCTCCTGGCCGTGTCCCTGCCGCACGGTCCGGTCCAGGACCCGGCGGCCGCGGCCCGCGTCGTCGGCGCCTGCCGGGGCGGGCTCCTGACGTCCCTGGGCCTGCGCTCGCTCGCGCCGTCGGACCCGGCGTTCCGCGCCCGGCACCGCGGCAGCCCCGCACAGCGGGACTCGGCGTACCACCAGGGCACGGTGTGGCCCTGGCTGATCGGGCCGTTCGTCGACGCCGCCCGCCGTGCCGGGCGCGTGGTCCCCGGCGAGCTCGACGGTCTCGTGCTGCACCTCGCCGAGGACGGCCTCGGCAGCGTCTCCGAGACCGCCGACGGCGCCGCCCCCCACGGCACCACCGGCTGCCCCTTCCAGGCGTGGTCCGTCGCCGAGCTGATGCGCGCCCGCCGGGCGCTGCGCTGACGTCCGGACCCGCCCGCCGCCGACCCGACTCGGCCAATCCTTGACCGGACCATGACCGAGATGAGCCCTCTCGCCCCTCGTGCCGGCGGCCGCGGCGTAGTCGGATGGAGGCATGCCTCCCGTCGACCTCGTCCCCGCCGGTGACCACCACGCCCTCGCGGGG
>JBDIAU010000138.1:0-5809 GCA_039812565.1 Beutenbergiaceae bacterium | reverse complement strand
CGTCCTCGGGCACCTCCGGCACGTCGGCCCCGGTCTCGGGCGTCGTGTCCGCGGGCTCGGTCTGCGCCGCAGGTGGGGTGCCACGCCTGCTGCGCGCCGGGCGCTCGGTCGGCTCGGTCACTGGAGGACCACTCCTTCGATCGTGACGGGAACGGCAGGCTGGCCGTCGGATCCGCCGTCGACCGTACCGCCGGCGTCGACCGCCGTCAGCAGGTCGAGGCCGTCGGTCACCCGCCCGAAGACGGTGTACCCGCCGGCGCTGTCGTCGGGCAACGGTGTGTCCGCGAAGACCAGGAAGAACTGGCTGCCCTGGCTCGCGGCGTCGCCGGAGCGACGGCCCATCGCCACCGTACCCGCCGGGTAGAGCTGGTCGGCGGGAGCGTTCTCGATCGGCCCGAACGTGTACCCGGGACCACCGGCGCCGGTGGCCGTCGGGTCGCCGCACTGCAGGAGCTGGCCTGCGATGAGCCGGTGGCAGCCGGTGCCGTCGTAGAAGCCGTCCCGGGCGAGCATGAGGAAGGACGCCACGGCCTGCGGAGCCGCCGCGCCGTCGAGCTCGAGGGTGAGGTCGCCGACGGAGGTCTGCAGGGTGACGTCCCAGGTCCGGCCCTCCGCCTCGGCAGGGGGCGGTGCGGCGTCGTAGAGCGCGGGCGTGGTCGTGGGCAGCGGGACCACCGGAGCGGCGTCCTGCGGCGCCGGGTCGTTGCCGAGCGTGCTGACGAGGACGACGCCGGCGAGCGTCGAGGCGATGAGGGCGCTGATGACGATCCAGGCGACGACCACGCGGTGGCGGCGCTGCCGCTCGTGCGCCCTGCGTCGCTCCTCCCACGCCTCGTAGCGGCGTCGCTGGTACGCCCGCTCTCGTTCGCGCCTGCTCGGGGACACCCTGCCTCCTCGTGGAGCCGCCCTCGCGACCTGCGCGGACGACGACGGCGGACAGTCTAGGCACCGGACCGGGCCACGCCACGCACGGCGCGGGGGAGGCCCTGGGTACGCTGCACCCCGTGCTCGTCCTCTGCACCCAGGCGTCGGTGTTCGCCGCCACGTGCTACGTCGTCGCCCCGGCGGCGGGCGGCCCCTGCCTGGTCCTCGACCCGGGGGTCGGGGTCGCCGACGGCGTCGCCCGGCTCGTCGAGGCGCAGGGGCTTCGGCCGGTGGCGTGCGCCGCCACGCACGGGCACCCGGACCACGTGTGGGACGCGGCCGCCGTGTGCGACCGCTGGGACGTGCCGTTCTACCTGGCCGGCGGCGACCTCGACCGGCTGGCCGACCCGGCCCGGGCGCTGGGCCGGGGGATGCACGAGGGTTTCGCCGCCCTCGCCCGGTCCGCGTGGACGCCCCCGCAGGACGCGCGTGCCCTGCCGCCGGACGTCCTCGACCTCGGCGAGGGCCTCCGGCTGCGGCTGCTCCCGGCGCCGGGGCACACGCCGGGTTCCACCTTCTTCGTCGCGGACGGGCCCCTCGCGGCCGCGAGCGTGGTGCCGCCGCTGGTGTCCGGGCGCGCCGCGGCCGTGAGCGCCGTCGTCTTCACCGGGGACGTCGTGTTCGCCGGGTCCATCGGGCGGATGGACCTGCCCGGTGGGGACGAGGCGACGATGGCGGCCACGCTGGCGCAGGTGCTGGACACGCTGCCGGCCGACGCCCTGCTCCTGCCCGGGCACGGCCCGTCGACCACCCTGGCGCGCGAGCGCGCCGTCAACCCCTACCTCGGCGCCTCCCGCGCGCCGTGGCAGCTCTGAGCGGAAGCGAGAACGCATGGCCCGGCCCGCCCCCCTGTCGGGGTTCCCCGAGTGGCTGCCCGCCGGGCGGATCGTCGAGCAGCACGTCCTCGACTCGCTGCGGCGGACGTTCGAGCTGCACGGCTTCGCGCCGATCGCCACCCGGGCCGTCGAGCCGCTCGAGGACCTCCTGCGCAAGGGCGAGACCTCGAAGGAGGTCTACACGCTCCAGCGACTCCACGACGACGCCGACGCCGCCGCGACGCGGGAGCGGCGCCTCGGGCTGCACTTCGACCTGACCGTGCCGCTGGCGCGCTACGTCCTGGAGAACGCCGGTCAGCTCGCGTTCCCGTTCAAGCGCTACCAGATCCAGCCCGTCTGGCGGGGGGAGCGCCCTCAGGAGGGTCGCTTCCGTGAGTTCATCCAGGCGGACGTCGACGTCATCGGCGCCGACGAGCTCCCCTTCCACCACGAGGTAGAGCTGCCCCTGGTGATGGCGGAGGCCCTCGCCGCGCTGCCGATCGGCCCGGTCCGGATCGCCGTGAACAACCGGAAGGTGGCCGAGGGCTTCTACCGGGCGGTCGGCCTGGGCGACGTCGAGGGCGTCCTGCGCACGATCGACAAGCTCGACAAGGTCGGGCCCGGCGGCGTCACCGCGATGCTGCGCGAGCAGGGGGCGAGCGACGCGCAGGCCGCCGCCTGCCTCGACCTCGCCGCCATCCACGGCGTCGACGCGTCGGTCGCGGACCGCGTGCTCGCGCTGGGGTACCGCGACGCGCTCATGGAGACGGGCCTCGCCGAGCTCGTCGCGCTCCTGGAGGGGGCGGCCGCGGAGGGTGCGGGAACGGCCGTCGTCGCGGACCTGAAGATCGCCCGTGGCCTCGACTACTACACCGGCAGCGTCTACGAGACCACGCTCGTCGGCCACGAGGGCCTCGGCTCGATCTGCTCCGGCGGGCGGTACGACTCCCTCGCCTCGGACGGCACGCGCACCTACCCCGGGGTCGGGCTGTCGATCGGCGTCTCGCGCCTGGTCGCCCGGCTGCTCGGCCAGGGACTGCTGCGGGCGTCGCGCTCCGTCCCGACGGCGGTGCTCGTCGCCGTCGGCAGCGACGCCGAGCGCCCCGCCTCCACGGCCGTCGCGCGTGCCCTGCGGGCCAGGGGGATCCCGACCGAGGTCTCGCCCAGCGCGGCGAAGTTCGGCCGGCAGATCCGCCACGCGGACCGTCGCGGCATCCCGTTCGTCTGGTTCCCGGGCCGCGACGGCCAGGAGGACCAGGTCAAGGACATCCGCTCCGGGGAGCAGGTCCCCGCGGCGGCCGACTCCTGGTCGCCCCCCGCGGACGACCTGTGGCCCCAGGTGGTGAGGTCATGAGCGATCACGGCGGACCCCGCTTCGACGGCACCCGGCGGCCCGTGTGGGCGATCGAGCCAGGTCCGGGCCAGGAGTCGGTGTGGGACTACCCCCGGCCCCCCGCCGTCGAGCCGTCGGACCGGCTCGTCACGGTGCACGCCGGCGGCCGGCTCGTCGCGCGGACCACCCACGCCGTCCGGGTGCTCGAGACGTCGCACCCGCCCACCTGGTACGTCCCGCTCGCCGACGTCGACCCCGACGCCCTGGTGACCTCCGCGGCGCCCGCCACGGTGTGCGAGTTCAAGGGCACGGCGACGTACTCCGACGTCGTCGACGACGCCGGGGTCCGCCGGCACGCCGCGGCCTGGCGCTACGCCGACCCGCTGCCCGGCTTCGAGACGCTCGCCGACCGCGTCGCGTTCGTGCCGCGCCTGCTGGAGTGCCGGGTCGACGGCGAGGCCGTCACCGCGCAGGCGGGGACGTTCTACGCCGGCTGGATCACGCCCGACGTGGTCGGCCCGTTCAAGGGCGGGCCCGGCAGCTGGGCCTGGTGACCGCGACGAGGGGGTAGGCAGGCGGGACTGCCGACCGGTCAGCGCGGGCGGCGCTTGCCCTCGGGCCGGCTCGTCGGGCCGCCCGGGCGGCGGGGGCCCTCGTCGAGACGGATCCGCAGCGGGCGGCCCGCGACGCGCGCGGCACCGATCCGGCGCTCGGCGTCCGGACCGATCTCGGAGCCCAGCTCGACGAGGCTGAACCGCCCGAAGATGTCGATCTTCCCGACGTCGCTGCCGCGCAGCCCGCCCTCGCCGGTGATCGCCCCGACGATCGCCTCCGGGCGGGCGCCGTGCTCGTGGCCGACCGCCACCCGGTACAGCACGCCCGCCACCCGGCGGGTGCCGGGCCGCGTCGTCGCCCGCGGCGGACGCTCACCCCGCGCGCCGGCCGGGTGCTCCTCGGCGAACCGCGCGGACGCGAACTCGTCGTCGACCGTCGGCCGCCGCTCGGCGGGCTCCGCCTCGGCGGGGACCTCGTCCCGGGGCGTCGGCCCGGTGTCGCCGACGGCGGCGGCGAGCAGCACGGCGGCGAGCTCCGCGACATCGATCCCCTCGCTGTCGACGAACGCGTCGACGGCCTCCCGGTAGGCCTCCAGGCGGCCGGCCTCGAGGCGGGCCGGGACCGCCTCGAGGGCGGCGCGGGCGCGGTGGGCGGACACCTCGGCCGGGGTGGGCACCGTGACCTCGGTGAGCGTCGCGCGCGTGACGCGCTCGATGCTGCGCAGCCGGCTGCGCTCGTGGGGGGTGAGGAACGTCAGGGCCCGGCCCGTGCGCCCGGCCCGGCCCGTCCGGCCGATCCGGTGGACGTACACCTCGGGCTCCGCCGGGACGTCGAAGTTGACCACCAGGCCGATCCGGTCGACGTCGAGGCCCCGGGCGGCGACGTCCGTGGCGACGAGGACGTCGAGGCTCCCCGAGCGCAGCCGCTCGACGATCCGCTCGCGCTCCCGCTGGGGGACGTCGCCGCTGATGCTCGCGGCGGGGATGCCGCGCTCGACCAGTGCCGCCCCGACCTCCTCGGCCGCGCCGCGGGTGCGGACGAACACGAGGGTCGCCTCGACGTCGGACGTGGCCAGCACGCGGGACAGGGCGCCCACCTTGTGCCGGAACGGCACGACGGCGTACGTCTGCTCCACCGTGGTCACCGTCGAGGACGGCCGCGACGTCGAGATCTCGACGGGGTCGTCGAGGTGGGTCCGGGCCACGGCGCGGATGGCGGCCGGCATGGTCGCGGAGAAGAGCGCGACCTGACGGCGGGCGGGCGTCGCGCCCAGGATCTGGTCGACGTCCTCGGCGAAACCCATCCGCAGCATCTCGTCCGCCTCGTCGAGAACGAGGTACCGCACCGCGGACAGGTCGAGCGAGCCGCGGGTGAGCAGGTCGATGACCCGCCCGGGCGTGCCGACCACGACCTGGACGCCGCGCCCGAGCGCCCGCAGCTGCGGGGCGAACGGCGCGCCGCCGTAGATCGGCACGACGTCGAGGCCGCGGCTCGCGGACGCCAGCGCGGTGACCGCGTCGGCGACCTGCATGGCGAGCTCGCGGGTGGGGGTGAGGACGAGGGCCTGGACGCGCCGGTCGCCCGCGTCGACGGCGGCGAGCAGCGGCAGCGCGAACGCCGCCGTCTTGCCGGTGCCGGTCTGCGCGACGCCGGTGATGTCCCGCCCGTCGAGCAGCGGGGGGATGGCCGCGGCCTGGATCGGCGTCGGGCCGGTGAAGCCCGCCGACTCGACCGCGGCGAGCAGCTCGGCCGGCAGGCCGAGCTCGGCGAAGGTGGGGACGGACGCGGCGGCGTCGGGCGTGGGGGGAGTCATAGGTGGACCGATCCGGCTGAGGGAGCGTGGCGGCCCGCCCGGTGGCGGGAGCCGGTCCGCACTCTCGACCCGTGGGGCGCGCCGGGCGGCGCTGCGCGGCTCGGGCGACCGTGTCACCGGGGCCGCAGGGGTCCTGCTCGGCGGTCTGAGCACTCCTGGGGCTCCCAGTCTACCGGCCGCGCGTAGGCCCCCTCGCCGGGCCGGGCGCGTCCCGGTGGTGCCCGGCGCCCGGCGCCGGGCATGATCCCTGGATGGACGACGGCGAGAGCGGCCGGCCGGGCGCCGTGGCGGCGCCCCCGGCACCGGGCACGCTCGTCGCGCTCGAGGCGCTGGCCGACGTCCTCGCGGCCACCCGGCTCCCGCTCGACG
>JBDIAU010000137.1:0-5812 GCA_039812565.1 Beutenbergiaceae bacterium | reverse complement strand
ACGCTGCTCGCGGCCGCCGCCGCGCAGGCTCGGGCCGACGGCTGGGACGTCCTGGCCACGAGGGGCGTCGAGGCGGAGGCCACGCTCGCCTACGCCGGCCTCGCGGGCTGGTCGCAGCCCCTGCGCGGGTACCTGGCGGTGCTGCCGCCCGCCCAGCGCGAGGCGCTCGAGATCGCCCTCGGCACGAGGACGACCGGCGGCGGGGGCGACCGCTTCCTCGTCGGCGCGGCCCTCCTGACGGCGCTCGCGGCCGCCGCCGAGGAGGCCCCGCGGCTCGTGGTCGTCGACGACGCCCAGTGGGTCGACCGCGAGTCCCTCGAGGCGCTGCTCTTCGCGGCGCGGCGGCTGACCCGGGACCGGGTCGCCGTCGTCGTCGCGCGTCGCCGGGACGCGTCGGTCTCCGCCGGCGTCGACGACCTCCCCGTGCTCCCGCTCGACGGCGTCGACGTCGAGGCGGCGCGGCGGTTGCTGGGGGACCGGGCGGCGCCCGCCGTCGTCGGCCGCCTGCACGCGGCGACCGGCGGGAACCCGCTCGCACTCATCGAGTGCGCCCGAGCGCTGAGCCCGGCGCAGCTGGCGGGCGCCGCGTCGCTGCCCGAGGTCCTGCCCGTCGGGCGGCGTCTCGTCGAGGCGTACGCGGCCCGGGCGTCGGGGCTCGACGCGGGCGCTCGCCGGGCGCTCCTCCTGGCCGCCGCGTGCGCGGACGACGACGCCGTCCCCGTCCTCGCCGCCCTGACCCGGGAGGGGCTGCGGCCCGACGCGTGCGTGACGGCGACCGGGCGCCTGCTCGTCGAGGAGGGCGGGAGGCTCGTCTTCCGGCACCCGCTGGTCCGCACCGCCGTCTGGGGCGCGGCGCCGTACGCCGATCGGCGCTCCGCCCACCGCGCCCTCGCGGCCGTGCTCCCGCGCGGGCCCGCCCGCACATGGGCGCTCGCCGGGAGTGTCGGCGGGTACGACGACGACGTCGCCGGCGAGCTCGCCGCCCTCGCCGAGAGCGAGCGCGCCCGGCGCGGCTACGCCGCCGCCTGCGACGCGGGCACGCGCGCCGCGCGCCTGACGCCCGACGTCGAGCGCGCGGCGCAGTGGTTGTCCCTGGCCGCGGAGGACGCCGTCGACGGCGGTGACGACGGGCGAGCGCGCACCCTCGCCCGCGAGGTGCTCGCCCGGACCGAGGGCGCCGAGCCGCGCGCCCGCGCCCTGGCCACGCTCGGACGGGTCGAGGAGACCCAGGGCACCACCGTCGGTGCCCGGGACCTGCTCGCCCAGGCCGCGGCGTCGGCGCGCGGGCGGCTGCTGAGCCGGACGCTGGTCGAGCTCGCGCACCTCAGCTACGTGATCGGCGACGTCGACGCGATCGCCGCCGCGGCGGCGCGCGCGGACCGGGAGGCGGACCGTGCCGACCCGGAGCAACGGATGCACCGGGACTACCTCGTCGGGATGGCGGCGGCCCTCTCCGACGAGCCGGCCGCCGCGGCGGAGCCGCTTGCCCGGGCGTTGGCGGCGCTCGAGGGCGAGCCGACACTGCGGGACGACCCCCGGCACACGCTCGTCGCCCTCCTCGTCGCGCGGTGGGCGCTCGACCCGGGCGTCGCGGTGCCGTTCGCCGAGCGTCGGCTGGCGCAGGCCCGGGCGCTCGGCGCCCTCGGCGTCCTGGCGCCCACGCTGTCGCTGCTTGCCGGTGGGTACGCGATGCTCGGGGACCACCGCCGCGCGTACGCGCTCGCGGGCGAGGCGGTCGCCCTCCTCGACACGCTCGGCTACCGGACGGAGACCGGTGTGGCGCACGAGATGCTCGCCGTCGAGTGCGCCGCCCGGGGCCGGCACGACGCCGCGGCAGCGGCCCTGGAGCGTGCCCGCGAGTCCGTCGAGACGGCCGGCTTCGACCGGCACGTCCCGCACCTCGCGCGCGCCGTCGCCTTCTGCGCGGTGTGCCGCGAGGACTGGCCCGCCGTCGTCGAGGTGCTCGAGGACCAGGTGCGTCGGCACGGGGGCGTCGGGGCGTTCCTCGAACCGCTGGGCGTCACCCCGGACCTGGTGGACGCGTACCTGGCGCTCGGCCGGGCCGGCGAGGCGCGGGAGGCGGCGCTGGCGTACGCCGCGGCCAACCCGGACCCGCCGAGGCTCCTGGCCGGCGTCGTCCACCGCTGCCTCGGGCAGACCGCGGCGACGCCGGCGGACGCCCGCACGGCGTTCGCCCGCGCCGTCGAGCTCGACGGGGACCCCGTGACGTTCGACGCCGCGCGCACCCGGCTCGCGTTCGGCCGTCATCTGCGCCGCGCGGGGGCGCGCATCGAGTCCCGGACCCACCTGCGCGCCGCGGGCCGGGCGTTCGAGGAGATGGACCTGGTCCTGTGGGCGGACCGGGCGTCCGCGGAGCTCGCGGCGAGCGGCGAGCGGCGCACCCCGAGGTCCGCGCTCGGGACGGCGCTGACGGCGCAGGAGACGAACGTGGCGCTGCTCGTCGCCGAGGGGATGACGAACGCCGAGGTCGCGGCCGCGCTGTTCGTGAGCCCGCGGACCGTCGAGCACCACCTCGGCGCCGTCCTGCGCAAGAAGGGTCTGCGCTCGCGGACGCAGCTGGCGGCGAGCCTCGCGCGAGGGTGACCGAGGGGGTGCGCGGGCGCGAGTAGGGGATTCCCCCGACGCGACGGCGCGAGGCGGGGAGACAGCCTCGACTCATGACCACGTACGCCGACGCACCCGCCCGAGCACTCCCGTCCCGTCCGCCGACGCCCCGACCCCGTGCCCGGGCGCGCGCCGTCGCCGCGCGCTGGGGGCGGACGTGCGCGGCGGGGCTCGCCCCCGCGGCCTGGGTCCTCGGGGCCCCGATCGACCTGCGCGCGATCGTCCGACGTCCCTCCTAGGACAGTGGCACCGGACGCGGCGCCGACGGGGTCAGCGTCACGATCGGGGATCCGGCCACCCAGTCCTCGACCGTGTAGGGCTGCTCGGCGTACCAGGGTTGGAGGCGCCAGGCCTCCTCGACGACGCGGCGACGCGCGGCGTCGTCGAGCACCTCCTCGGCCGTGACGGTGACGTCCCGGTCCGGGTCGCGCAGGTGCAGGACCGCGGTCGGGTGCTCGCGCAGGTTGGCCATCCAGTGCCGGGCGCCGGGCGTGCCGGTGAGGACGACCCGCCCGTCGACGACGACGTACCAGATCTCGATGCGGCGACGGCGGCCGCTGCGCCGGCCCACCGTGCTCAGGTCGCAGGTGCCGGTGCGCGGGATCCCGTCGGTGTCCACGTCGGGATCCTGCCTCAGCCCCGGCGGACGTGCTCCGCTCAGGCGACCTTCGGGGTGCGTTCCGCGACGGCGGCGGCGGCCACGGCACCGGGGACGGCGAGGAGGAGCAGGACGGCGAGCTGCGCGGTCGTGGGCCACTCCAGGTAGGGCCGGCCGAAGGCCCAGAACACCGAGAGCCTGTTGAGCCAGTCGGGCCAGCCGAACAGCGGGACCAGGTAGGCCAGCAGGTAGGAGACGCCGACGACGACGCCGAGGGCGGTGACGGCCGCGCCCCGCCGGAGCCAGGCGACGAGGATCGCGCCGACCGATCCGATCGCCGCCCCGAACAGCACGCAGGTGACGAGGAGGCGCCCCAGGCCGGAGACGTCGATGTCGGAGCCGACGGCGGTCGCGCCCGCGAGGATCGCGCCGGTGGTCGCGAGAGCGATCACGGCGATGCCCGCGGCCAGCGCGGCGAGTCGTCCGACGACCAGTCCCGTCCATGAGAGTGGTCCGGCGAGGAGGGTCTCGACGCGGCCGTGGGTGAGGTCGCCGACCCAGCCCGACGCCGCGGTGACGACGTAGGCGGCGACGACGGGCGAGACGAGGGCGCCGGTGTAGGCCCAGAAGGCGGCCTCCGCGCTCGTGCCGGCTCCGGCCATCGCGTCGATGAACTCGAACGTGGACCACACGTCCATCACGGCCGGCTCGAGCGCGGCCATGAGGGCGACCAGGGACGCCGCGCCGAGCGCCCAGGTGAGCAGGCCGACCCGGCCGCGACGCAGGGTCGCCGTCCAGACCGACCCGAGCATGACGGTCGGGATGCGGACGGTGCCCGCGGGCGCCGTCGTCGTCGGGGCCCGGGTCCACAGCGGTGCGGCGTAGTCACGTCGCACGAACGCCCACGCCGCCAGAGCGACCAGGGCGGCGGCGTACCCGAGGAGGACGAGCGAGGCGAGGGCGTCGAAGCCGTACCCGGGCACGAGCGCCCGGGAGCGGTTCGCGTACGTGAACGGAGAGAGGTGCTGCAGGAAGGAGAGGGCGCCGAGCTCGTCGCCGAGGTTCGTCGCGAGGTAGAGGGCGACGACGACGACCGAGCCGGCGCCGGCCGCGGCCCGAGCGCTCGAGACGAGCTGGCCGGCGAGCAGTCCGATGCCGTACCCGACCAGGGCGGCCAGACCGGTGCCCGCGAGCGTGACGAGGGAGCCGGGCAGGTCCCCGGCGCCGCCCCCGGCCAGGCCGGCCGCCACCCCCAGGGCCACGCCGAGGCAGACGGCGGCCAGGGCGACGGCGAAGGCGAGCGTGCGGTCGAGCACGACGCGCACGCGCGAGACCCCGGTGGCCAGGACCTCCTCCAGGGTGCGCCGCTCCTCCGCGCCGCGGATCGCCTTCGCGCCCTGGACCACCCCGTACAGGACGAGGCAGAGGTTGATCACGATGACGTTGTGGTAGGTGACGTAGCCGCCGAGGGTGTCGAGCCGTTCGGCGGGCCAGCGCAGGACCCGCATCGCCTCGGCGCCCGCGCTGACGCTGGCGGCGAGGGCCTGCGGTCCACCGGGGAAGTCGGCCATCTCGGTGGCGATCGCCATCCCCATCCCGTACATCGCCAAGGCGCCGCCGAGCATCCAGGCGAGGGCCGAGGTGCGCATCCCCCGCAGCGTGTCGGTGACGAGTCCGTGAGCGCGGACGTCGGGGTGGCCCTGGTCACGGTGCCTCGGTCGGTGCGTACGCAGACAGGAACACCTCCTCCAGGGACAGCTCGCGCGAGTCGAGCTCGACGACGTCGCGCTGAGCGAGCCAGGCGAGCAGGGGGCCGACCTCGCCTCGCACGCTGCAGGCGAGCCGGTCGCCGTCGAGCGTGACGTCGCTCACACCGGGCAGGTGTGCGAGGTCCGCCGGGTCGAGCGTGCCGCGGCCGACGACCTCGACGCGGTGGACGCGCACTGCGCGGAGCTGCTCCATCGAGCCCACGCGCAGCAGGCGGCCGTCGCGGATCAGCCCGATCCGGTCGCACGCCAGCTCGACCTCGGCCAGGACGTGGGAGGACAGCAGGACGCAGGCGCCCGCCGCTGCGGCGTCCCGCACGAGCGTGCGGAACTCGTGCTGCACGAGGGGGTCGAGCCCAAGGGTGGGCTCGTCCAGGACGAGCAGGTCGGGGGCGTGCATGAAGGCCTGGACCAGGTGGACCTTCTGCTTGTTGCCGTGCGAGAGCTTCTCGTAGCGCCGCCCGAGGTCCAGGTCCAGGCGCTGGGCGAGGGACCGGATGCGGTCCTGGTCGACGCCGCCGCGCAGGCCGGCCAGCAGCCCGACGACGTACGCGGCGCTCACTCCGGGGAACTGGGGCAGCTCGCCGGGCACGTAGCCGATGCGCCGCTTCAGCGCGACGCTGTCGCGGCGCGAGTCGAGGCCGAGCAGCGTCGCGGCCCCGCGGTCGGGTCGGATGAGGTCCATGAGCAGCCGGATGGTCGTCGTCTTGCCGGCGCCGTTGGGCCCGACGAACCCGAAGACCTCGCCGCGGCGGATGGTCAGGTCGAGGTCGAAGACGCCGTGCCCGTGCCCGTAGTCCTTCGTCAGACCGGAGCAGACCAC
>JBDIAU010000136.1:0-5827 GCA_039812565.1 Beutenbergiaceae bacterium | reverse complement strand
CCGCCTGGACGGTCCGCCCGATCGCGGAGAAGTCCCAGATCGCGTGGGTCAACCTCGGCATCCGGCTGGAGCACGTGCAGCCCCGCCACGAGCCGAGCGTGCCGGTCGTCCTGTACCCGGCCATCTACCTCTCCGAGCGCAAGCAGCCGCAGCTGTTCCTCGACGTCGTCGAGCGGGTGGTCAAGCGGACGCCGATCAAGGTGGAGGCGCGGCTGCACGAGTCGCACCTGATCAGCGAGCGCGCCATGCGCCTGTCCCGCAAGGACTGGGCGTGGGTGGGCCCGCTCACCGCGACCCGCGAGGACTACTGGGGCGCCCTCTCCCGGACGACGGCGTTCCTCGCCACCGCCACCGAGGAGTCCTACGGCCTGGAGTACATCGAGGCGCTCGTGGCCGGAGCGATCGGCGTCTTCCCCGACCGTCCGTGGGCTCGGGCGATCCTGCCGACGCGCTACCCGTTCTTCTACGCCACGCCCGCCGAGGCGGAGTCGCTGCTCTACCGGGCGGTCACGGACACCGCGGCGTGCCGGCGGGAGCTCGACGACGCCGCCGGCGGCAGCTTCGCCGAGTGGCTGCGGGCCCGGCACGACGACGACATGTTCGAGAAAGCGATCGCCGACCGCGTGTCGGAGTGGTTCGGGGCCTGACGCCGCACCGCCGACGCCTCGCGAGGCCGCACCCGCCCCGGGTGCGGCCTCGCGTTCGTCCCGGCCCGGGAGCGCCGCAGTCGACGGGGTGTCGCCCCGCCCCGGGTGCGGCGAGGATGGGGCGATGCCGACGATGCACCTCGGGGCGGTGCTGCCCCAGACCGAGCTCGGGCACGACGTGGCCGCGGTCCGCGCGTTCGCGACCGGCGTCGAGGAGCTCGGGCTCGAGCACCTCCTCGCCTACGAGCACGTGCTGGGCGTCGACCGGGAGCGGCACCCGGGCTGGTCGGGGCCGTACGACCTGACGAGCACCTTCCACGAGCCGCTCGTGCTCTTCGGCCACCTCGCGGCCCTGACGTCGCGGATCGCCCTGGTCACCGGGGTCCTCGTCCTCGCGCAGCGGCCCACGGCCCTCGTCGCGAAGCAGGCCGCGGAGGTCGACCTCCTGTCCGGCGGGCGCCTGCGGCTCGGCGTCGGGGTCGGCTGGAACGTCCCGGAGATCGAGGCGCTGGGCTACGACGCGTCGCAGCGGGGGCGTCGGATGGACGAGCAGGTCGAGCTCCTGAGGCGGCTGTGGACGGAGCGTTCGGTGACCTTCGAGGGTGAGCACGAGCACGTGCCCGGCCTCGGGATCGCGCCCTTGCCGGTGCAGCGGCCCGTCCCGCTGTGGATCGGCGGCTCCTCCCTCCCCGCCTACCGGCGCATCGGCCGCCTCGCCGACGGGTGGTTCCCGCAGGTGGCGCCGGGGCCGGCGCTCGACGCCGCGCTCGCCGTCGTCGCCGAGCACGCCCGGGCGGCCGGTCGGGACGCCGCCGTGATCGGGATGCACGCCCGGGCGGCGTGGCGTGGCGACGCGGTCCGGCTCGCCGAGCGGGCCGCGCAGTGGCGGGACGCCGGCGCGACCCACCTCGCGCTCTCGACGGCGGGAGCCGGGCCGTCCGCCGAGGCGCACCTCGCAGCGCTGGCCGAGGCGGCCGCCGTCGTCGCACGTGCCGCGTAGGCTCCACGCGTGGCCGCACCCTCCTCCGCCCGCGAGCAGGCAGCCCTGCGGCTCTCCCTCGTCGCGGCGATCGTCACCGCCGCCCTGGCCGTCGTCTGGGGCCTGCTCGCGAGCTCGCAGATCATCCTGTTCGACGGCGTCTACGCCCTCATCGGGATCGCGTTGACGGCCATCGGGCTCGGCGCCTCGCGGATCGTCGACGCCGGGCCGACCGCCCGGTTCCCGTTCGGCCTCGAGGCCCTCACGCCGATCGTCATCGGGGTCCAGGGCGTGGCGCTGCTCGGGACCATCGTCTACGCGAGCCTCGAGGCGGTCCGGACGATCCTCGCCGGGGGCTCGGAGGTCGCCGCAGCCTCGGTGGCCGCCTACGGCGCCGTCACCGCGGTCCTCTCCTACGTCGTCTACCGCAGGATGCGCACCTCCGACCGGACGTCCGACCTGCTCGACGCCGAGGCCCGGGCGTGGTGGGCCGGTGTCGTGCTGAGCCTCGTCGTCGTCGTCGGGTCGCTCGCCGCGGTCGGTCTGCGGGCGGCGGGCGTCGGCGTCGAGCGGTACGTCGACCCGGTGCTGGTGCTCGTCGCCTCCGTGATCCTGCTGCCGACGCCGCTGTCGATGCTGCGGACCACGTTCGTCGAGCTGCTCGAGGGCAGGCCACGTCCCGAGGTGATCGAGCCGGTCCGGGCCGCCGTGGAGGAGGTCCGCGCCGAGTTCGACCTGCCCGAGCCGATCCTGCGGGTGAGCAAGGTCGGCCGGAAGCTCTACGCGGAGGTCGACTTCGTGGTCGAGGAAGGGGTCTGGGACGTCGCCGGGGAGGACCGGGTGCGGCGCGCCGTCGACCGCCGCCTCGACCTCCTCCCGTATGACGTCTGGCTCACCGTCGAGATCACCGCCGATCCGGCGCTGGCAGTCTGAGCAGGCGGAGGCAGCCCGGCACGTCCCGCGACACCTGGCGTCCGGACCGGGAACATTCGGACGCCCGTTTCTGCCCGATCCTGCCGGTTTTCGGGTAAAGTCTGTTCATGCCCAGCACCCCCGAGTCCGCGCTCCCGCGCGTCGACGTCCGTGGGCACGCGGTGCGTCCACACCCCCACGGCACCCACGACTGGCGATTCCTCACCAAGCACGCGCTGGTGCTCCTCGCCATCGCCCGGGACCCCGAACGGACGATGCGCGACGTCGCGCACGACGTGGGGATCACGGAACGCGCCACCCAGAAGATCGTCGCCGACCTCGAGGGCGCCGGGTACCTCTCCCGCGAGCGGCACGGCCGCCGGAACAGCTACACCCTCGCCCCCGGGCGCCCGCTGCGGCATCCCCTGACGGCCGACCACGGCATGGACACGCTCCTGGACGCGCTGATCACGTCGCGAGCGGCGGGCGGGCCTCCCGACGGCGTCGGAGGCGTCGCCACCTCCCTCGCCTGAGGGTGATGAGTCCCCGAGTTAGGGGTCCTAGCCTCAGGGCTGCCGCCCGTCCTCGTGGGTCTCTGGGTCCGCCGGTCGGGTCCCCTCCTCGCTCGCGCGAACGCCGGCCTCGCGCGACGCCTCGAGAGCGGCGATGAGCGTCTGCGCGTCCCACGGGCCGGTGTGCCGGCGCGCGGCGACGAAGAAGGTCGGCGTCCCGCGCGCCCCGCTCGCCTCGGCCCCGGCGACGTCGGCGCGGATGCGGGCCCCCACCTCCGGGGAGTCGAGGTCCGCGGCGAACCGGTCGACGTCGAGGCCGAGGGCGCCCGCGTACCCGGCCAGGTCCACCACGTCCAGCTCGTCCTGGTGGGCGAAGAGCACGTCGTGCATCTCCCAGAACCGCCCCTGCCGCCCGGCGGCCTCCGCGGCGGCGGCCGCCGTCTCCGCGTGCAGGTGGACGTCCGGGAGCGGGAGGTGCCGGAAGACGTAGCGCAGGTCGTCGCCGAAGTGCGCTCGGACCTCCCGCGCCACCCCGGTGGCCCGGGCGCAGAACGGGCACTCGAAGTCGCCGTACTCGACGAGGGTCAGGGGCGCGTCCACCGGACCGCGCACATGGTCCCGGGTCGGGTCGACGGGGTCGGACAGCGTCGTCGGCAGGGCAGCCGACGTCTCGCCGCGCAGGGTGGCGGCGAGGCGGAAGACGAGCCAGCCGAGCGCCGTCGCGAGAACGGCCGCGAGCAGGACGCCGACGACGGCGGCCGTGTGGGCGGCGTCGTCGGCGAGGGCCAGGCCGGCGATCAGCAGCGAGACGGTGAACCCGATCCCGGAGAGCGCGGCGCCGCCGAGCACGTGCCCGCTGCCCACCCCCTCCGGCAACCGACCGAGGCCGAGGCGCCGGCCCAGGATCGTCGCGCCCCCGATCCCGACCAGCTTGCCGCCGACGAGGCCGACGACGACGCCCCAGGTCACCGCCGAGCCGAGCGCCGCACCCAGCGCGCCGCCGCGCAGGTCCACCCCCGCGTTGGCGAGGGCGAACAGCGGGACCACCACGAAGCCGGTCCACGGGTGCAGGACGAGCTGCAGGCGCTCGTTCACGGGCACCGCCCGGGCCAGGGCGGCCTGGGCGGAACGGCCCAGCTCGGCGAGCGGGGACTGCCGGAACGCCGTCGCCCGGCGTGCCGCGCCCTCGACCTCGACGCGGCGGGGGGCGTGCGAGGGGATGAGCAGGCCCGCGGCCATGCCGGCGAGGGCGGCGTGCAGCCCGGAGCCGAGCACCGCGACCCACAGCGCCAGCGCCACGACGACGTACGGCCAGGTCCGCCACACACCCCACCGGCCCAGCGCGACGAGGGCCAGCAGAAGCCCCACGGCGGCCGCGAGGGCGGGAACGGCGACCTCCCCCGAGTAGACGGCCCCGATGACGAGGACCGCAATGACGTCGTCGACCACCGTGAGCGTGAGGAGGAAGACCCGGAGCTGCGTCGAGCAGGCGGGCCCGACCAGGGCGAGGGCGCCGAGGAGGAACGCCGTGTCGGTGCCGATGACGACGCCCCACGCGTCCGGCGCCGCGCGGCCCGCCACGAGCAGGAAGAGCGCGGCGGGGACGACCATCCCACCGACACCGGCCACGACCGGCAGGACCACCCGCGTGCGGTCCGTGAGCTCGCCCACCGACAGGTCCCGGCGAACCTCGAGGCCGATGACGAAGAAGAACACGGCCATGAGCCCGTCGTCGATCCAGTGGCCGAGGTCCATGCCGAGGTGCGCGGCACCGACCTGCACGGAGATCTCGGTCTCCCACAGCGCGACGTACGAGGCGGACCACCGCGAGTTCGCCCATGCGAGAGCGACGGCGGTCGCGGCGACGAGGAGCGTGGCGCTGCCGGCCTCGGTGGCCAGGAATCGCCGCAGCGGCGCGGAGAGCTGACCGGTGAGCTCGCGCCGTCGGGTCTGACCACCACCCGGGCTGAGTGCCATCTGCCCACCGTAGGGACCTGCCCCCCGCACCGGCGCCCCGTGTCCGTCGGCGGCCTGCGATCCTGGCTCGATGGCCGACGTCGACGCGCTCACCTCCCACTTCTGGTGGCGGCCCGGCTGGCGCCCGGACCGCCCGTACCTCACCTGGCACGTGCTCCCCGACGCCCGGCTGGTCGCCGCGCTCGAACCGCTGCGAGGCGTCCTCGCCGACGCCGGGGCCGGGTTCCTCAGCGTCGTCGAGCCGGGTCGGCTGCACATGACGGGCCCCGGGGTCGGCTTCGCCGACGAGATCCCGGAGCCGCACGTCGAGGCGATGGTCCGGGCCGCGCGTGGGTACCTGGCGGCGCTCGCGCCGTTCGAGGCTGCGGTCGGCGGCCCGGTCGTGGGCCGGGACGGCGTGCTCGTCCCCGTCGAGGCGGAACGGCTCGCCACGGTGCGCCGGACGCTTCGGGCGGCGATGCGCGCCGTCGGGCTCGAGCCGCCGGGCGCCGACGACGAGCCGTACCGCCCGCACGTCACGCTCGCCTACGCCACGGGTCCGGGCTCGCGCGCCCGACTGGTCCGAGAGCTCGACGGCGTCGACCGGCCCGTCGCGCCGGCGCAGATCGCCGCCGTGCACCTGCTCGCGCTGCGGATGCTCCCGGCCGGCTACGACTGGCAGGTGCGCGCCGTCGTCCCTCTGGGCGCCGCCTGAGCCACCCCCCACCCTCCCGCCGAACGCACTCTTGGTCGGCTGAAACTGCCGTCTCAGCCGACCAAGAGTGCGTTGGGCGGGGGCGAGAGGGGGCCGGGACGGAGGG
>JBDIAU010000135.1:0-5832 GCA_039812565.1 Beutenbergiaceae bacterium | reverse complement strand
CCCCGCCCGCCCGTCGACCCGCCGCCGTCGCGCGTCCTGACGCGCGCGGGGACCCGAGCACGTGGGAGACGACGGCGTGGCCGAGCGCGCCCGGGACGACGGCGTGGCGGCGCTGCGCCGCGTCGCCTTCCTCCTCGAGCAGCAGGGCGCCACCCGCTACCGCTGGCGGGCGTTCCGCAAGGCGGCGGCCTCGCTGGAGGCGGTCGACCCGACGACGGCGGACGCCTTGCGGCGCGACGGGCGCCTCACCGACCTGCCGGACGTCGGCGCGACGACGGCGGGCGTGGCCACCCTCGCGATGCGGGGCGAGCCGGTTCCCTACCTCGTGGACCTCGAGGCGGCCGCGCCCCCGCCCCCGGACGGTGCGGCGGGCGAGCTGCGCCGCGCGCTGCGCGGCGACCTCCACTCCCACACGGAGGAGAGCGACGGCACGACGCCGCTGCAGGAGATGCTCCTCGCGGCGATCGGGCTCGGGCACGACTACCTCGCCGTCACCGACCACTCCCCGCGGCTGCGCGTCGCGAACGGGTTGAGCGCGGAGCGGCTGGCGGCGCAGATCCGGCACGTGCGGGCGCTCTCGCGCGCCGTCGCGCCGTTCCGCGTGCTCGCCGGCATCGAGGTCGACGTCCTCGACGACGGCGGGCTCGACCAGACGCCGGCGCTGCTGGGCGAGCTCGACGTCGTCGTCGCGTCCGTCCACTCCGCGCTGCGGATGGACTCGGCGGCGATGACGCGGCGGCTCGTCCGGGCCGTGAGCAACCCGCACGTCGACGTCCTCGGCCACTGCACCGGCCGCCAGGTCACCGGCCGGCTGCGGCCGCCGAGCACGTTCGACGCGGCCGAGGTGTTCGCGGCCTGCGCGGCGCACGGCGTGGCCGTCGAGGTCAACTGCCGGCCGGACCGGCTCGACCCGCCGCACGCGCTGCTGCAGCAGGCCGTCGACGCCGGCTGCCTCCTGACGATCGACAGCGACGCGCACGCCCCGGGCCAGCTCGCCTGGCTGGACGTCGGCTGCGAGCGGGTCGCCCGGCACGACGTGCCCGCGGACCGCGTCGTGACGACCTGGTCGGCCGACGCGGTGGTCGCGCGCTCGCACCGCCACGAGCGCTGACGACGCCGCTCGGGAGGGTCTCGGCGTCACACGGGCGACACGCCGGGCCCGTAGGGTGTTCCCCGGTGTGCCGGGAAGCCTGGTCGGCAGTCCCTGACCCGACCCGTGGACCGAGAGGCCGACGAACGCATGCGCCGCATCCTGACGAGCCCGCTCTTCTCCCGGCTGAGCGCCCGCGAGACCCGCAGCCTCACCGACGTCCTCCGCTCCGAGTCCGCCGGCGGCGTGCTCCTGCTCATCGGCGCCGCGATCGCGCTGATCTGGGCGAACTCTCGGTGGTCGGCCGGGTACGAGGCGCTGCAGGAGGTCACGGTCGGGCCGGCGGCACTCCACCTCGACCTGTCGCTCAGCGCGTGGGCGGCCGACGGGCTGCTGGCGATCTTCTTCTTCGTGATCGGGCTCGAGCTGAAGCGCGAGATCGTCGTCGGGGAGCTGCGGCGGCCGGCGACGGCGATCGTGCCGGTCGTGGCCGCCGTCGGCGGCATGGCCGTGCCGGCGGGGATCTACCTCGCGGTCAACCTCACCGCGTCCGGGGGTGACCCCCACGGCTGGGCGGTGCCCACGGCGACGGACATCGCGTTCGCCGTCGCCGTCCTCGCCGTCGTCGGCCGGGGTCTGCCCAACGCCCTGCGGGCGTTCCTCCTCACGCTCGCCGTCGTCGACGACCTGCTGGCGATCATCGTCATCGCCGTCTTCTACAGCGAGGACGTCTCGATGGCGTGGCTCGTCGCCTCGCTGCTGGTCGTCGCGGTCTTCGGGCTGCTCCTGCGGCGCGGGTTCCGCAACCCGTGGCTCCTGACCCCGCTCGGGGTGATCGCGTGGGTGTTCATGCACGAGTCGGGCGTGCACGCGACCATCGCCGGCGTCCTGCTCGGCCTCACGGTCCCCGCGATCGCCCGGCGCGGCGTCGAGAGCGAGAGCCTCGCCGAGCACTACGAGCACCTCTGGCGGCCGATCTCCGCCGGCATCGCGGTTCCGATCTTCGCCCTGCTCTCCGCGGGCGTCGACGTGCGCGGCGGTGCGTTCGCCGCGGCGTTCAGCGAGCCGGTCGCGATCGGCATCCTCCTCGGCCTGGTCCTCGGCAAGCCCCTGGGGATCGTCGGGACGACGTGGCTGGTCTCCCGCTCGAGCCGGGTGGGACTGGCGCCGGGGCTCTCGTGGTGGGACGTCCTCGGCGTCGGGGCGGTGGCCGGCATCGGCTTCACCGTGTCCCTGCTGGTCGCCGAGCTGGCGTTCGGCCTCGACACGCCGGGGGACGACCACGCCAAGGTGGCCATCCTCACCTCATCGATCATCGCTGCCCTCATCGGCGCGGCGATCCTGCTCGCCCGGGGACGGCGCTACCTGCGCGCCGCGAACGGGGTCTGACGACGACCGCCCGCGACTGAGCCCAGCCTGTCCTTCGTAGCAGGTCAGGGGCCTTTCGGCCTACCGTCGGAGCATGACGGGACAGGAGTCGGGAGCGGGACCGAACGGCAACGGGACGAGCCACGCGGCTCGCCTGAACTGGCTGCGCGCCGGGGTGCTCGGCGCGAACGACGGCATCATCTCGACCGCCGGCCTGGTGGTCGGCGTCGCCAGCGCGACGACGGCCATCGGCCCCATCCTCACCGCCGGCGTCGCCGGCCTGGTCGCCGGCGCCGTCTCCATGGCGTTGGGCGAGTACGTCTCCGTGAGCAGCCAGCGGGACGCCGAGCAGGCCCTCATCGAGCGGGAGCGCCGGGAGCTGGCCGAAGACCCGGAGGGCGAGCTGCAGGAGCTCGCCGGCCTCTACCGGGCACGCGGGCTGAGCGACGCCACGGCGCTCGCCGTGGCGACCGAGCTCACGGCGATCGACCCGTTCGCGGCGCACGTGCAGGCCGAGCTCGGCCTCGACCCGGACGACCTCACGAACCCCTGGCACGCCGCGATCTCGTCGGGGATCGCGTTCACGGCGGGCGCGGTCCTCCCGCTCCTGGCCATCCTGCTGGCGCCGGCCGACGCCCGGATCGCGGTCACGTTCGTCGCGGTGGTCCTCGCGCTCGCGATCACGGGCTCGGTGAGCGCCCGCCTGGGCGGTGCCGGGCGCCGTCGGGCCGTCGCGCGGCTCGTCGTCGGCGGTGCGATCGCGATGGCGGTGACGTTCGGCGTGGGACGCCTGCTCGGCGTCTCGGGGATCTAGCGCGCGGTCGGGGACCCCGCGGGAGCCGGTGGGCGCCGCGCTCAGTCCTCCGTCTCGACCGTGGCCGTCGGGACGCCGCCCACGCACTCGGTGCGGACCTCGGTCTCCTGCTCCCCGCGCCGGAACTTCACCTCCACGTGCTCGGGTCCCGCGCTGCGGACGTCGACGCTCCAGCCGTCGTCGGGCGTCGCGAAGAGGAGCACGACGGCGCCGCCGCGGCACGCCGCACCCACCTGCCCCCCGGCGACGACGGCGGTCCGCGCCACCTCGTCCGAGGCGCCGGCCGGGGGCGCCGGCGTCGCGCTGACGGACGGCGTCGAGGTGACGGTCGGCGTCGGTGTCGGGGTGGGCCCGACGCCGGCGGTGGGGCTCGCCGTGGCCCGCGCCTGCCCGAGCGCGTCCGCCACCTGGGCGGCGGAGAGGACGCCCGCGCCGTCGCGGCGGGTCTGCCCACCGACGAGCGTCACCCCCCACCAGGCCACGACCCCCGCCACGAGCGCGGCGAGCGCCCACGCGACGACGGCGCCCGCCCGGGCGCCACGGCGACGGCCACGGTCCATGCCGCCCATCGTGCCGCAGCCGAGGGCCAAGGCCCGGTTAAGGCGAGGACAAGGATCGCGGGCGGAGGGGCTGCGAGGGCTCATGACCGGCGGCGATGTTCTACGGTCGGCCTGTGGCAGACGTGCTCGTCGTCGAGGACGACGCGACCATCCGGACCGCGCTCGTGCGGGCCCTGAGCGCGCGCCGGCACTCGACCATGACGGCGCCCACGGCGATGGCGGGCCTGCAGAGCATCGTCGACCACCGCCCCGACGTCGTCCTGCTCGACCTCGGCCTGCCCGACCTCGACGGCGCCCACCTGCTCGCGATGATCCGCGCGGTCAGCGACGTCCCGGTCATCGTCGTCACCGCGCGCGACGACGGGCCCGCCGTCGTCCAGCTCCTCGACGCAGGCGCGGACGACTACCTGGTCAAGCCGTTCGCCGTCGACCAGCTCGACGCCCGGATCCGGGCCGTCCTGCGGCGCGCGGGGCGGGACGCGCCGCCGCCCGGCCCGGTGGTGGTGGGCGGCCTCGCCGTCGACGTCCGGGCACGGACGGCCACGCTCGACGGCGTCGCGCTCGACCTCAGCCCCAAGGAGTTCGACCTCCTCGCCTACCTCGCCGAGCGCTCGGGCGAGGTGGTGAGCAAGCGCGAGCTGCTCGCGAAGGTGTGGAACCAGCCGTACGGCGGCGCCGACAAGACGGTCGACGTCCACCTGCACTGGCTGCGCCGCAAGCTCGGCGAGAGCGCCGAGGCGCCGCGCTACCTGCACCGCGTGCGCGGCGTCGGCGTCAAGCTCACGGCGCCGACGTGAGGCGCCTCCTCGTCGTCTACGGGCTCGCGATGACCTCCGTCGTGCTGCTCGCCCTCCTCGTGCCGCTCGGCCTGCTGGCGCGCTCGCTCGCGGCGGACCGCGGCCTGGCCGGCGCGCGCCAGGACGCGCAGGCCGTGGCGGTGTTCGCCGGGGGCGGCACGCAGGACCGGGCGCGCCTGGAGGCAGCGGTGCTCGCGGTCAACGACGGGTCGACGGCGACGACGGTCTTCCTCCCGGACGGCACCACGGTCGGCGCCGCGGCCTCGCCGAGCCCGGCCGTCGAGCTGGCCTCGCTCGGCCGTGCCCTGCAGGCCCGGACCGTGGGCGGCGTCGAGGTCCTCCTGCCCGTCGGCGGCCCGGACGGGCTCGCCGTCGTGCGGACGTTCGTGCCCGACGCGGTGCTCGCCGAGGGAGTCCCGCGCTCGTGGGCGGTCCTTGCCGGGATCGGCGTCCTGCTCCTCGCGGCGACCGTCGTGGCCGGGGACCGGATCGCGCGACGGCTCTCGCGCTCGGTGCTGGACCTGTCCGAGGTGGCGGACCGGCTGGGTGCGGGGGACCTCGAGGCGCGCGTCGTGCCGTCCGGGCCGCCCGAGGTGGTCACGGTGGGCCGGGTGCTCAACGGGCTGGGGGAGCGCGTGGGCGAGCTGCTCGCCCACGAGCGCGAGCTCGTCGCGGACCTCTCGCACCGGCTGCGCACGCCCATCACCGCGCTGCGGCTCGACGCCGACCTGCTCGCCGACCCGCAGGAGCGCGCCCGCCTCTCCGCGGACGTCGACGAGCTGGTGCGCGCCGTCGACGCCGTCGTCTGGACGGCCCGGCACCCCCGCCACGGGGTGCCGTCGACGGCGTGCGACGCCGCCGCGGTGGTCCGCGAGCGCGGCGCGTTCTGGGCGGTCCTCGCCCAAGACCAGGGCAGGGCGTTCGAGGTCGACGCCGCCGCCGGGCCGCTGCTCGTGCCCGTGCCCGCGGAGGATCTCGGCGCGGCGCTCGACGCCCTCGTCGACAACGTCTTCTCCCACACCCCGGACGGCTCGCCCTTCGCGCTGCGGGCGCGTCCCGGGGGGCCCGGCGTCGTCCGCGTCGGCGTCGACGACGGCGGGCCCGGTCTCGAGGGCGGCGACGCGCTGCTCGAGCGCGGGCGCAGCGGTGCGGGCTCGACCGGGCTGGGTCTCGACGTCGCCCGCCGCACCGCCGAGCGCGCCG
>JBDIAU010000134.1:0-5838 GCA_039812565.1 Beutenbergiaceae bacterium | reverse complement strand
GTGGGAGCTGCTCGAGCCGCTCTTCCGGTCGTTCGAGTACGGCGCCGCCGGCGCGCCGTCGTGCATGACGCTGCCCGAGCCGGCCCCGGTGCCCCTCCCCGAGGGCCTGGAGCTCATGCCGCACCAGGCACAGGTGGTCGCGGCCACCGCGCGCGGCCACCGCACGTTCCTGCTCGCCGACGAACCCGGTCTCGGCAAGACCGCCCAGGCCCTGCTCGCCGCCCGGGCGGCCGACGCCTACCCGCTCCTGGTCGTCGTGCCCAACGTCGTGAAGGCGAGCTGGGCGCGCGAGGCGCGGCAGTGGACGCCGTTCCGCCGGCACACCGTGGTCTACGGCGACGGCGACCGGGTGGACGGGTTCGCCGACATCGTCATCGTCAACTACGAGCTCCTGGACCGGCACGTCGGCTGGCTCGGCGACCTCGGCTTCCGCGGCATGGTGGTCGACGAGGCGCACTTCATCAAGAACAAGGGCTCCCAACGCTCCCAGCACGTGCTCGCGATCGCGGAGCGGATCCGCTCCCGCACCGCACGCCCGCTGCTCATGGCGCTCACCGGCACCCCGTTGATCAACGACATCGAGGACTTCCGCGCCATCTGGCAGTTCCTCGGCTGGATCGACGACACGATGCCCCGCCGCGAGCTCATGGACGCGCTCGAGGAGACCGGCCTGACGCCGGCCGACCCGGGCTTCTACGCCGCCGCGCGCGCCAGCGTGATCGACCTGGGGATCGTGCGCCGCCGCAAGGTGGACGTGGCCGCCGACATCCCCGCCCGCCGGGTCGCGGACCTGCCGGTCGAGCTCGACGGCGCCGTCGCCCGCTCGATCCGCGACGCCGAGGCGGAGCTCGCCCGCCAGCTGGTCGGGCGCTACCGGGCCGCGCTGGAGGCGCGCCCGGTCCGCGAGGTCGGGGACGGGATCGACCTCGATCTCGCCCGCCGGGTCGCGGCCGGGGCGCTCAAGGACGCGAGCTCCCAGAGCGGCGCCGAGAACGTGTTCACGATGGTCCGGCGCATCGGTCAGGCCAAGGCGGGGCTCGCCGCCGACTTCGCCGCGCAGCTCGCCCGCAACGTCGGCAAGGTGGTGTTCTTCGCCAAGCACGTCGACGTCATGGACCAGGCCGAGGAGACGTTCGCCCAGCGCGGCATCCGCTACGCCTCGATCCGTGGCGACCAGACGCCGACGGCGCGCGAGAAGAACATCGCCGCCTTCGTGGACGACCCCGACGTGTCGGTCGTCGTGTGCTCGCTGCTGGCCGCAGGGGTGGGCCTGAACCTCCAGGTGGCGTCGAACCTCGTGCTGGCCGAGCTGTCCTGGACCGACGCCGAGCAGACCCAGGCGATCGACCGCATCCATCGGATCGGCCAGGCGGAGCCGGTCACCGCGTGGCGGATCATCGCCGCGAAGACCATCGACTCCACGATCGCGGAGCTGATCGACAGCAAGTCGGGCCTCGCCGCCCGCGCGCTGGACGGGGCGCCGGACGAGGACGTCTCACCGTCCAGGACGGTGCAGGTCGAAGCCCTGGTCAGGCTCCTCACCGACGCGCTCGCCGCCGAGGGCGAGGGCTGAGCCGCCGGTCAGCCGCGGACTCGGGCGACGTACGCTCGGGACCATGTGCCGCAACATCACCACCCTGCGGGGACTCGAGCCGCCCGCGACGGCCGAGGAGATCGAGGCCGCCGCGCGGCAGTACGTCCGGAAGGTGACGGGCGTGCAGTCGCTCTCCGACGCCACGCGGGAGCCCTTCGAGCGCGCCGTCGCCGAGGTCGCGGCGATCACGGCCCGGCTGCTCGAGGACCTGCCCGCGCGCCGTCGGCCGCCGACGACGATCCCGCCGCTGCGTCGTCCGGAGGTCCGGGACCGCCTCGCGGCCGCGCACGAGCACGACCACGGCGACCACGACCCCGACCACCACCACCACCAGGACGACGCCGCCCCGCTCCGCGCCACGTCCTGACGAGACCCGTCAGCCGCTGCCCCGGACCACGAGGGCGGCGTCGATCCGGCCGCTCGCCGCCGATCGCTCGCCGCCGCGGAGCGCGTCCTCGGCGAGGGCCCAGATCCGCTCGCCGAACGCGGCCATGTCCAAGCGGACGGTGGTCAGCGGCGGCTGCGTGTACGCGGCGAACGCCTCGTCGTCGATGCCGACGACGGAGAGGTCCCCGGGGACGGCGAGCCCGAGCCGTGCCGCGGCGGCCAGAGCCGCGGCGGCGAACAGGTCGTTGTAGCAGGCGACGGCGGTCACCGGGTCCGCCTCGGCGCGCCACCCGGCCAGCACGTCGGCGACGGCGGTCACGCTGAGGCGGCGCGCGGCCGACGGCACCTCGGCGACGAGCGGCTCGGGGAGGCCGAGCTCGCGGCACGTGGCCCGAGCGCCGTCGATCCGGGGGGTCGCGAACATCCGTCGGGCGGGGTCGCCGGTGCTCAGGTAGCCGATCCGGCGATGGCCCCGGGCGGCGAGGTGCCGGATCTGCAACCCTGACGGCACGGGTCCGGCGTTCACGGCGGTGTCGATGCCGGCGTCGACCAGGGGGATGCCGACGTCGGCGAGCACGCCCGCGTCGCGCGGGTCGAGCACGCCGAGGGCGATGACGACGCACGCGTCGAGGTGGCCGAGCACGCCGGCGAGCTCGCCGGGCTGGAGGCTGTGCCACATCACGAGCGAGCGGCCGGACCGCGCCGTCGCGGCCGTGAGGGTGTCGACGAGCGTGCGCGCGTTGCTCCCCCACGGCATGCCGGGGTTCACCAGCAGGACCAGGCGCGACTCGCCCGCGCGCAGCGCGCGCGACGCGGCGTTCGGGACGTACGCGAGCTCGGCCGCGGCGGCGAGCACCCGGGCCCGGGTCGCCTCGGGGATCGACTGGTCGGCCCGGCCGTTGAGGACGTAGCTGACGGTCGCCCGCGAGACCCCGGCGAGGCGCGCGACGTCGCTGCTCGTCGCCCGCCGCGGTCGGCTCACATCGCCCTCGCTCTCGTTCTTCCGGCCTGCTACTGACACGTGACAGTAGCGGCGCCGTCGCCCGGTGGGCAAGGCGGGCCGGCGACGGCGCCCGCCCCTTGCGATCGAGCGTCGGCCGTGCGATCCTACTTACACGCGTCACTGACACGAGTCAGTGCGCGGGCTCGACGTCTCGGCGGCGCTGCCGACACGTCGACGCCCGGGCACCACGACGACGTCGTCGGCACGACGCACCGCCCGTGACAACCTCGAGAGACCTGGAGCAGACGATGACGACCACCGATCCGACGCAGACGACCCCCTTCCCGCCCGGCTTCTTGTGGGGCGGGGCGACGGCGGCGAACCAGCTCGAGGGCGCCTACGACCAGGGCGGCAAGGGCCTGTCCATCCAGGACGTGATGCCGAAGGGGATCATGGCGCCGCGCACGCCGGCGCCGACGCCGGACAACCTCAAGCTCGAGGGCATCGACTTCTACCACCGCTACGCCGAGGACATCGCCCTGTTCGCGGAGATGGGGTTCGGGGTCTTCCGGTTCTCCATCGCCTGGTCGCGGATCTTCCCCCACGGTGACGAGACGGAGCCGAACGAGGAGGGCCTGGCGTTCTACGACCGCGTGCTCGACGAGCTGGAGAAGCACGGCATCGAGCCGCTGGTCACGATCTCCCACTACGAGACCCCGCTGCACCTGGCCGAGACCTACGACGGCTGGGTCTCCCGCGACCTCATCGGGTTCTACGAGCGCTACGTCCGCGTCCTGTTCGACCGGTACGGCCACCGCGTGAAGTACTGGCTCACCTTCAACGAGATCAACTCCGTCCTGCACGCCCCGCTGCTGTCCGGCGGGATCAACACCCCCAAGGAGCAGCTGTCCGAGCAGGACCTGTTCCAGGCCGCGCACCACGAGCTCGTCGCCTCCGCGCTGGCGACGAAGATCGCGCACGAGGTCAACCCGGAGCTCAAGGTCGGCTGCATGGTCATCTCGATGCCGATCTACCCGCTGACGCCCGACCCGCAGGACGTCCTGGCCGTCATGCACGCCGACCACGCGAACCTCATGTTCAGCGACGTCCACGCCCGCGGCTACTACCCCGGATACGCCCTGCGCTACTTCCGCGAGCACGGCATCGAGCTCCACATCACCCCCGAGGACCGCGAGACCCTGCGCCACACGGTCGACTTCGTCTCGTTCTCGTACTACATGAGCATCTGCGAGACCGCCGACCCCGCCAAGAAGGCCAAGGGCGAGGGCAACATCATGGGCGGCGTCCCGAACCCGACCCTGCCCGCCAGCGAGTGGGGCTGGCAGATCGACCCCGTCGGCCTGCGGATCGTCCTGAACCAGTTCTGGGACCGCTGGCAGAAGCCCCTGTTCATCGTCGAGAACGGCCTCGGCGCCAAGGACCAGCTCGTCGAGGTCGACGGCATGAAGACCGTGATCGACGACTACCGGATCGCCTACCTCAACGACCACCTCGTCCAGGTCGGCGAAGCCCTCGCCGACGGCGTCGACCTCCTCGGCTACACCACCTGGGGACCCATCGACCTCGTCTCCGCCTCCACCGCCCAGCTGAGCAAGCGCTACGGCTTCATCTACGTCGACCGCAACGACGACGGCACCGGCACCCTGGCGCGCTACAAGAAGAAGTCCTTCGACTGGTACGCCGAGGTCATCCGCACCAACGGCGCCAGCCTCACCCCCTGACGACCCCCCACCCCCACCCCCACCCCCCTTCCCGCCGAACGCACTGTTGGACGGCCGAAAGACCGATTTCACCCGACCAACAGTGCGTTCGGCGGGATGCGGGGGGAGCGGGAGAGAGACCGACATGACCACCAGTCGACGACGCGCCGTCTTCCTCGACGTCGACGGCACCCTCGTCAACGACCGCGGCCTGGTCCCGCCGTCGGCGCGGGACGCCGTCGTCGCAGCCCGGGCCAACGGGCACCAGGTGTTCCTGTGCACCGGCCGGTCGACGGCCGAGCTGTGGGACGACATCCTCGGCATCGGCTTCGACGGCGTGATCGCCGCCGCCGGCGGGTACGTCGAGCACGAGGGCGAGGTGCTCCTGCACCGCAGCGTCGACGTCGAGCACCTACGGCACGCCGTCGAGTTCTTCGACCGCCACGGCGTCGAGTACTACCTCGAGGCGAACAGCGGCCTGTACGGCAGCCGCGGCTCGCGGGAGCGGCTCCGCGACCTCCTCTTCGGCGGGGTCACGGACGAGGACGTCCTGGCGGAGCTCGAGCGCGGGCTCGGCGGCTTCATCGACTCCCTCGTCGTCGGCGCGGACCCGATCCGCACCGACATCAACAAGATCTCCTTCCTCGACTCCGGGGTGCCGTTCGAGACGATCCGGGCGGAGTTCGCGGAGACGTTCGTGGTCCACCACGCGACGGTGCCCATGTTCGGGCCGAGCAGCGGCGAGATGTCGATCCCGGGGATCCACAAGGCGACGGCGATCGCGCTGCTCATCGAGCACGCCGGCATCCCGCGCCCGGACACGGTCGCGTACGGCGACGGCACGAACGACGTCGAGATGCTGCAGTTCGTCGAGGTCGGCGTCGCGATGGGGAACGCGCACCCGACGCTCCTCGAGGTCGCCGACCTGGTCACCGCCGACGCCGACCACGACGGCATCGCCCTGTCGTTCGCCGCTCTCGGGCTGGTCTGACCGCCGGCCGGGCGGTCTGTGCGGAACCTCGGTCGCGCCCGGCGCACGCGAGGTTCCGCGCAGTCAGGAGGCCGGCGCGGGCGCCGGCGCCGCGGCCGGCACCAGCTCCGTCTCGACGATGACGTCGTGGGTGAGCGTGCGGTGGACCGGGCAGCGCCCGGCGATCCGCAGGATCGACTCCCGCTGCGTCTCGTCGAGGTCG
>JBDIAU010000133.1:0-5866 GCA_039812565.1 Beutenbergiaceae bacterium | reverse complement strand
GTGGCGCTCAGCCGCGGGCGCGGGGGTGCGCGGCGGCGTACACCTCGCGCAGCGTCTGCGCCGTCACCTGCGTGTAGATCTGCGTCGTCGTCACCGAGGCGTGGCCCAGGAGCTCCTGCACCACGCGGACGTCCGCGCCCCCGGCGAGCAGATGCGTCGCGAACGAGTGCCGCAGCGTGTGCGGCGAGACGTGCGCGTCGAGCCCGGCGCGCTCCGCGGCCGCCTGGAGCACCGCCCAGGCGCTCTGCCTGCTGAGCCGCTGCCCACGCGTGTTGAGGAACAGGGCGGGCGTCCCGCGCCCTCCGACGGCGAGCGCCGGCCGGCCGCGCACGAGGTACGCCTCCACGGCCTCGACGGCGTACCGCCCGACCGGGACCGCCCGCTCCTTGCGCCCCTTGCCGAAGAGCCGCACCGCCGCGCCGTCGGCGTCGAGCTCGAGGTCGTCGACGTCGAGCCCGACCGCCTCGCTGATCCGCGCGCCCGTGCCGTAGAGCAGCTCCAGGAGCGCGCGGTCGCGCAGCGGCACCGGACCGTCGCCGGCGCCGGCCGCCGCGAGCAGCCGCTCGACGTCCTCCGCCGGGATCGCCTTCGGCAGGCGCTTCGGCGCCGCGGGCGGGCGGACCGCCGCGGCCGGGTCCGCCGCCGCCCTGCCCTCGCGCACCGCGAAGCGGTGCCAGCCGTGGACGGCGACGACGGCGCGACCCGCCGACGACGCCGAGAGCGGGCGTCCGCCGTCGGACCCGGTGCGCATCGCCTCGACGAAGGCGCCCACCCGGGCCTCGTCGACGGCGTCGAGGTCCCCGACGCCGCAGGCCCCGAGGTAGGCCACGTACCGGGTGAGGTCCCGCCGGTAGGCGGCGACGGTGTGCTCGCTCAGCCCGCGCTCGACCGCGAGGTGGTCGACGTACTCCGCGAGGGCGTCGTCGAGTCCGGGGCTCCGCACGGCCATCGGCGGCTCAGAACGGCAGGAACGGGTCGACCGCGACCGCCACGAAGAGCAGCGTCAGGTAGGTGATCGACGCGTGGAACACCTGCATCGCGTCCGCCGAGCGGTGCACGCCGCGGCGGGCCCGCCGCCAGAGGCGGACGCACAGCGCGGTGAACCACGCGCCGAGCGCCAGGGCGGCCGCCCCGTAGAACCAGGTCATCCCGGCGACCGGGACGAGCACGAGCGTGCTCGCGACCATGGCGAGCGCGTAGCCGATCATCTGCCGCGCCACGACGGCGTCCTCGGCGACGACGGGCAGCATCGGCACGCCGGCGGCGGCGTAGTCGCGGCGGAACTTCATCGACAGCGGCCAGTAGTGCGGCGGCGTCCAGAAGAAGATGACCGCGAAGAGCACGAGCGCGGGCCACGCGAGCCCGCCGGTCACCGCCGACCAGCCGATGAGCACCGGCATGCAGCCGGCTGCGCCGCCCCAGACGATGTTCTGCGACGTGCGGCGCTTGAGCAGGATCGTGTAACCGACCACGTAGAGCAGGATGGCGACGAGCGTGAGGCCGGCGGCCGCCCAGTTGACGAGCAGGCCGAACCACAGCACCGACGCCGCGGCGAGCGAGTAGCCGAGGACGATCGCCTCGCGCGTGGTCGCCTCACCGGTCACGAGCGGCCGGCGGCGGGTGCGGTTCATCACCCCGTCGATGTCCCGGTCGAGGACGCAGTTCAGGGTGTTCGCGGCCCCGGCGGCGGCGGCGCCACCGACGAGGGTCGCCAGGACCAGTCCCAGCGGCGGCAGCCCGCCCGCGGCGAGCACCATCGTGGGGATCGTCGTCACGAGCAGCAGCTCGATGATCCGGGGCTTGGTGAGGGCGACGTAGGCCCGGACCTTGCGGCCCAGCGCCGCGAGCCGGGACGGCCGGGACGAGGCGCTCGGAGCGAGCGTGGCGCGCGCCGTCGACGCCTCCAGCGTGACGTCCGACGCCGCCGGCTGTGCTCCGCTCACGCGCTCCTGCACTCCTGGTCCTGCGCGTGCGACCGCGCGTCGTCGTCGGACTCGGGGACCCGCCCCGCCGAATGTCGGCATCGGTGCGGGCACCCGGGACGTTTCTCCTATCCTAGGACGAGCACACCGCGCCCTGGCACCCCCGCGTCGTCGTCGGGGGTCGGGGACGGGCGCCGCGACAGGGTGGACGCAACGCCCGTCGCGGTGACAGCCCCCGTCACCGTCGTGCCCCTGCACGAGGACGAGGCCCGACGTCGCGCCCCGGACGCCCCGGAGGCCGGGAGAAGAGGACTGGTGAACGTCACGATGAACCGCGCCGCGCTGCGGTCGAACGGCGTCGAGCCCGCGGGGCCGGACGGGCCGCGCTGGACCGCGCTCGACCGGCGCGCGGTCGACACGGCCCGCGTCCTCGCCGCCGACGCCGTCGAGAAGGTCGGCAACGGCCACCCCGGCACCGCGATCTCCCTGGCTCCCCTCGCCTACCTCCTGTACCAGCGCAAGATGCGCCTCGACCCGGCCGACCCGAGCTGGATCGGGCGGGACCGGTTCGTCCTCTCCGCGGGCCACTCCTCGCTCACGCAGTACCTCCAGCTCTTCCTCGGCGGGTTCGGCCTGGAGCTCGACGACCTGCAGTCGTTCCGCACGTGGGGCTCGCGGACCCCGGGTCACCCGGAGCGCGGCGTGACGCCGAGCGTCGAGATCACCACGGGCCCGCTGGGCCAGGGATTCGCGAGCGCCGTCGGGATGGCGATGGCGGCCCGGCGCGAGCGCGGCCTGCTCGACCCCGAGGCGCCGGCGGGCACCAGCCCGTTCGACCACACGGTCTGGGTCATCGCCTCCGACGGCGACGTCCAGGAGGGCATCAGCCTCGAGGCCGCCTCCCTGGCCGGCACGCTCGAGCTCGGCAACCTCGTCGTGATCTGGGACGACAACCACATCTCCATCGAGGGCGACACCAAGCTCACGTTCACCGAGGACGTGCTGGCGCGGTTCGCGGCGCAGGGTTGGCACACGCAGCGCGTCGACTGGACCGGCCCGGACGGGACCTACGCGGAGGACGTCGCGGCGCTCGACGGCGCCCTCGACGCCGCGGTCGCGGAGACGTCGCGACCGTCGATCATCGGCCTGCGGACGATCATCTCCTGGCCGGCGCCGACGAAGCAGAACACCGCCGCCTCGCACGGCGCCCGCCTCGGCCCCGGCGAGGTGCGCCTGCTCAAGGAGGCGCTCGGCTTCGAGCCGGAGCTCGCGTTCCAGGTCGAGCCCGAGGTCCTCGCCCACACCCGCCGGCTCGGCGAGCGCGCTCGGGAGACCCGCGCCGCCTGGGAGTCGTCCTTCCGGACCTGGGCGGACGCCCACCCGGACCGCGCCGCCCTGCTCGAGCGGCTCCGGCACCACGCGCTGCCCGAGGGCTGGACGGACGCCCTGCCGAGCTTCCCCTCCGGGGTCTCCCTCGCCACCCGGTCGGCGTCCGGCGACGTGCTCTCGGCGCTCGCCGACGTGCTGCCCGAGCTGTGGGGCGGCTCCTCCGACCTGGCCGGCTCCAACAACACGACCATGAAGGGCGCGACGTCGTTCCTGCCGCCCTCGTGCGCGACGGCCGACGTCGCCTCCGAGCTCTACGGCCGGACGCTCCACTTCGGCGTCCGCGAGCACGCGATGGGCGCCATCCTCAGCGGCATCGCGATCCATGGCCTCACCCGCCCGTACGGCGGGACCTTCCTGGCCTTCGCCGACTACATGCGCGGCGCCGTCCGCCTCGCCTCGCTCATGCAGGTGCCGGTCACGTACGTGTGGACGCACGACTCGATCGGCCTCGGCGAGGACGGGCCGACGCACCAGCCGGTCGAGCACCTGGCGTCGCTGCGCGCCATCCCCGGCCTCGCGGTCGTGCGCCCGGCCGACGCCAACGAGACGGTCGTCGCCTGGCGGACGATCCTCGAGCGGGCCGACGGGCCCGCGGGCCTCGTCCTCACCCGCCAGAGCGTGCCGACCCTCCCCCGCACCGGCGGCTTCGGCTCGGCCGAAGGCACGACGCGCGGCGCCTACGTCCTCGTCGACGCCGGCACCGAGGTGCCGCAGGTCGTCCTCGTGGCCACCGGCTCGGAGGTCCAGCTCGCCGTGAAGGCGCGCGAGCTGCTCGAGGCGGCGGGCATCGGGACGCGCGTCGTCTCCGCGCCGTGCCTCGAGTGGTTCGCCGAGCAGGACGTGGCGTACCGCGAGTCGGTGATCCCGGCCGCCGTGCGCGCCCGGGTCTCGGTCGAGGCGGGGATCGCGCTGCCGTGGCACCGGATCGTCGGGGACGCGGGCCGGTCGGTGTCGCTCGAGCACTTCGGCGCGTCGGCGGACCCGGCCCGGCTGTTCGTCGAGTTCGGGATCACGGCCGAGGCCGTCGTCGCCGCCGCGCACGAGTCCCTCGCCGCCGCCGCGGCGCTCTGACGCGACCGGACGGGGGCGTCGCCGGCGCGGCGGCGTCCCTCAGCTCCGGTTCTGCGGCAGCTTCGACTGGATCCACTGGATGAGGTCGGCGCTGCTGCGGGTCTGCAGCCAGACGCGACCGGGCCCGACGAAGTCGGTCACGAGGCCCTCGGCGCCGAGGATCGTGGACTTCCAGCTGCCCGCCTTGCGGACCTTGTACTGCACGGTGTCGTCGAAGGCGACCACGTGGCCGGTGTCGAGCGTCATGGCCTCCCCGGGTGCGAGCTCGGCGTACCGGATCGCGCCGTAGGCCGACATCAGCAGGTCGCCCTCGCCGCTGCACCGCAGCAGGATGAGCCCCTCGCCGCTGAAGAAGGTCTTCCCGCCGCCCCACTTCGCGTCGACGTCGACGGTCGGGTCGGACGCGATCCACGAGCCGGACTGGACGAGCACCGACCGGCCGCCGCTCACCCGCGCGACGGTGAGGTCGCCCGGCAGCGCCGCCGCGACGGCCACCAGCCCGCCCGTGGTGGACGAGAAGTCGTTGACGAAGAAGCTCTCGCCGCCGAGCGAGCGGCGCAGGCCCTTCATGAAGCCGCCCTGCGTCGACGTGGCCATCTGGACGTCGCCGCGCGTCATCGCCATCGCGCCGGCCTCCACCCGGACCCGGCCGCCGGGCGGCAGTGTGATCTCGCCGAACGCGAAGGCCGGTCCGGACGACGTGACGACCTGCATGGTGAAGTCCTCTCTGACCCGCGGCGACGCGGGCCGCCGCCGCTGCCGGAGTATCACACGGCGACGTCGTCGGCGACCCCGGCCGCCCTGTCTCGTCCTCTAGATTCCTTCCAGGTCGCCCGTCCGGAAGGAGCCACCGTGAGCTCATCAGCACGCTCCGACGAGGCCAGGACGGCGCCCGCTGCGCCGGCGCCACGCCTGGCCGGACCCCGAGGCGCCGGACTCGCCCGGCTGCGCGACGACCGGTGGCCGGACCGGTTCGCGGCGGTGACGCTGGCCCTCGCCGCCGTCGTCCTGGTCATCGCGGCCGTCCCGCCCTGGCACGGCTACTTCAGCGACGCCGACGACGTCGTCTCCCTGGTCTTCCTGCCCGTCCTGCCGAACCTCACCTACGCCGCGCTCCTGCTCGTGCTCGGCGTCGGGCTGCGACGCCGCCTCCGGCCCGCGTGGTGGGTGTTCGTCGTGCTCCTCGTCGCCCTGCCGTCCGTCGGTCGGGTCACGTCGATCGTGCTGGGCGAGCACGTCGCACTGAACGCCCTCGGCCTCGTGGTCGCCGCCGCGATCCTCGTGGTCGCCATCGGGTCACGCCGGCAGTTCGCCGCGCGACCCGCCCGTGCCGCCGGTCTCCAGGCGCTGGCGTTCTTCCTCGTCGGGGCGGTCGTGGCCGGTGTGGTCGGCTCGTGGCTGCTGATGACCTTCGGCGGGGTGACGGACCCCGCCGAGGCGGGCGCCGTCGTCGGGGACACGCTGGCGGGCGACCTGGGGCTCGT
>JBDIAU010000132.1:0-5872 GCA_039812565.1 Beutenbergiaceae bacterium | reverse complement strand
ACGGCGGTCGACGTGCACGCCGTCGTCGCGGCGTCCGCCGGGCAGGCCGTGACGCTCGAGGCGGCGATGCCGGCCGTCGCGGCCAGGCCGAGGTACACGGCGGTGGCGCCGCGCGGGACGCCCGCCAGCGTCACCGTGCGCGGGGTGCCGGGGGCGAGGGGCGCGGCCGCGGAGGCGAGCGCCGTCGGGGCCGGGGTCAGGCGGCCCAGGGACCCGACCGGGCCGCCGGGCACGAAGTAGCCCTCGACGTCGACGTCGACCGTGACGGTGCCGCCGTTGTTGTAGAGCTGCACCGCCCGCGGGCTGCCGGGCGTCAGCGCGACGACGGCGAAGTTCTGCCGGTCCACGCCGGGGGAGGGGTTGAGCGTGGAGACCTTCTGGCACGCCGCCAGGGTCTGGGACGCGGGACAGACGCTGACGTAGGTCCCCGTCGTGGCGCCCGTCGAGGAGACCGAGAGGGCGACGGCGGTGGCACCGGTCGGGGCGTCCGGCAGGTCGACGACGGCCTGGGCGCGGGCTCCCAGCTTCTTGGCGGTCAGGACGCGGGCCGCCGGACGGGCGACGAACGACGCGCCGGCGGCGTCGGCGGCGTCGGTCGCGACGACGAACCCCGTCAGGTCCACGTACACCTTGACGTCCGCGGCTCCGTTCACCACGGTCACCTGGTCGTTGGTCGCGCCGCCGAGGCCGGCCAAGACGAACGCCGGCGTGGCGAGGCCGTCGCCGGCGACCGCGACGGCGTCGGAGCAGGCCGTCGTCGTGCTCGCGCCGGCGCACACCTGCAGGGACGTCGGCGCGCTCGCCTTCGTGCCGGTGACGTTGAGCGCGACCGTCGTCGCGCCGTTCGGGACGGCCGGGACGGTGACGGTCGCGGCAGCACCCGGCGCGAGCTGGAGGCCGGAGGCGATCCGGACGGGCTCGACCGCCTGGTAGGTCGGGCGGGGCTCCGGTGCGGACGCCTGCGCCGAGGCGACGGCTCCTCCGGTGATCAGGGCGGTCGACACTCCGACCGCCACCAGCCTGCGGGCATGGCGGGACAGCACGGGTACGGGCAGCACAAGGTCCTCCAGGTCTCGGTAAGGGCGCGTTCGAGCGCTCCCCGAGGGGGGGACCGTTGCGCTGCCGAAACCCGGAATCGGCAGTCACCGGTAGGTGTGGAACACCGTCTCGCGTGCTCCCACTGATCGTCTGAGCGGTCGCCGATGTGAGGGGACGCCGCCGGGGTGGGCGTGTCGCGGGCGCGTCGGCCGTCCTGCCGACGGCCGGCTCAGGCTCCGCGGAGCTCCGTGGGCTCGGCGATCACGTCGACCATCGCGCCGTTGCGGAACGTGGTGATCGCGAGGGGTCCGCCGGGCGGATGGTCGACGAGCAGGTGCTGGAGGCTCTGGGCGTCGACGACGGGACGGCCGTCCACGGTCACGACGAGGTCGCCCGGGTGCAGGCCTGCGCGTGCCGCCGGGCTTCGCGGCTCCACGTGCACGAGGCGGATGCCGTGGTCCCGGCCGACCGTCGCGGCGAGCGCGGGCGGCAGCGGCGTGGGGGCGACCGCGACGCCGAGGTAGGAGCGGCGGACATGGCCGTCGAGGAGGAGGGCCGTGACGATGCGTCGGGTCGTCGCGTTGACGGGGACCGCGAGGCCCAGGCCGATCCCCGCGACCGCGGTGCTGATCCCCACGACGCGCGCGGCGGCGTCCGCGAGCGCGCCGCCCGAGCTGCCGGGGTTCAAGGCGGCGTCCGTCTGGATGACGTCCTCGATGATCCGCACGTGGGGTCCGCTGCGGGCCGGGAGGGCGCGTCCCAGGCCGCTCACCACGCCGGCGCTGACCGAGCCGCCGAGACCGAGCGGGTTGCCGAGGGCGACGACGAGCTGCCCGACCCGGAGTCGGTCCGCGTCGCCCAGCGTGGCCGGCGGTGGTGTCTCCCCGCGCGCCCTCAGGACGGCGAGGTCGGACAGCCGATCGGTGCCGACGATGTCGCACACCGTCTCCGTGCCGTCGGCGAACGCGGCGACGGCGCTCCCCCCGCCCGCCACGACGTGCGCGTTCGTGAGGAGCACGCCTTCCCGGACGACGACGGCGGAGCCGGCGCCGAGCGTCCGACCCGGCTCGTCGCCCGCGTGGACGACGAGGCTCGCGACGGATGGGCCGACGTCACGGACGACGCGGGTGACGACGGCCGAGTAGGCGTCGAGCGCGTCGTCGTCGGGGGCGGGCGAGGGGAGCGGGGCGCTGCTCACGCCCGCACAACGCCGGGCCGCCGCCGACCACTTCCACCGTCCGCTCACGGCGGACGCCGTCGCGACGCTCGTCCCACCTCGTGGACGTTGGCGCGCACCCGTTGACCAGGCGTGTCACCGGGTCTACCACGGGCATCAGGCGTCGACGAGGTTCCGGGCAGGGAGGTGCGGGGGATGCAGAACCCGTTCGTCGGCAGGGTGAGCAGCGAGTTCGGCCCGCGGAACGGCAGGCTGCACGCGGGGATCGACATCGCCCCGGGGGTCGCGGGCCGGGTCGGGGACCCCGTGGTCGCGGCGTACGCGGGGACGGTCGTGAAGATCGCGACCGACCAGATCCCGGGCGACATGTCCTCGGGACGGGCGCCCGGACGCACCGGCAACGGCGCCGTCGTGCAGAACGCCGACGGCGAGCGGCAGGTGTACAACCACGTCTTCCCGGTCGTCGCTGTCGGCCAGCAGGTCTCCGAGGGCCAGCTCGTCGGGCACACCGACCACTCGGGGACGCAGACCGGACCGCACCTCCACTTCGAGGTCTGGGACGCGGACGGGCGGCCCCGCAACCCGCGGATCGACTTCGGCGCGCACCACGTCACGCCGGGCGTCGGCGCCCCGGCCGCGCCGGTCCAGGCCGCCGGGCGCCGGTTCCTGCCCCTGCGCGAGGACGGCGCCTTCGCTCACCGCACCGTGACCGAGCTCGAGCGCGCACTCGCCCGCGCCGGCCTGTACCGGGGCGCCGTCGAAGAGGACCACGGGCGCCAGGCCGTGGCCGGGCCGGTGCTCTTCGACGCCTACCAGCGGTTCCTCGCGCGCAAGGGGACCGACGTCGGACCCTCCGACGGTCGTTTCGGCACCCGGTCGGTCAAGGCGGAGCAGACGTGGCTGCGGACCGCCGGGTTCTACCGGGGTGCGATCGACGGCCGGCGGCTCGTGGAGACGGTGCGCGCGCTGCAGCGCGCCCTCAACCACAGCGCGGTGCGGCTGCGGTAGCTCCGGCGCCGGGGCGGGGAGGCGGACCGGACGTCCGAGCCGACGGCGGGCGCGCCGTCGTCGATCAGCGTCGGCCGGTGCGGCGGGCCCGGTCGGCGAGCCGGACCACCGGGGCGAGCGCCGGCTCGGACGGGGTGGCGCCCAGCACCGCGACGCGCAGGACCGGGACGGCCGGCGGCTGCTCCGGCGCGCCGACCTCGCAGGCGGTGACGCCCGGCCGGACGAGCACGAGGGGGGTCCGGCCGGGAGCACCCACGTCCTGGGCCTCGACCGCTGTGACGACCCCGAGCTCTGACATCGATCCCTCGTCTCTCCCCGTGGCGCCCCGTTGCGCCCGCCGCGCACGGCGACGCCGTCGGCCTCGAAGCCCACAGCGTCGTGGACCCCGCTCGTCGACGGCGTACGACACCTTCATCGTCGGGCGACCGGCCAGGTTGAGGGGTCGTCGCGCGCGGGCCCGCGGGCGAGGCCCAGGTGAGAGGCCTAGGGTGGCCCCGTCCTCGGCCGGGGTGCCGAGGCGGCGCGGCGACCGGCGCCGCGCCCGGACGAAGGAGTGTGAGGATCGGTGGCGCTGGACACCTTCGCGCTGCTCGCGGCGCAGTACGACGAGCTCGCGGACGCCGAGGCCGACTACGAGCTGGTGAAGTCGCTGTACTACGACCTGGGCCTCGTCGACACCTTCGACGCCGCGGTGTTCGTGCGGGACGAGAACGGCAAGGTCTCGATCGTCCACAAGCACGAGCAGCCCACGCGCCAGGGCGCCTGGGGCGGCCTCGCCCTCGGCATCGCCGCGGGCGCGCTCGTCGCGCTCTTCCCGGCGGTCGCCCTCGGCTCGGGCCTCCTGTGGGGCGGCGCCGCCGGTGCCGGCGTCGGCGCGCTCGCGGGCCACGCCGCCGGCGGGATGAGCCGCAAGGACCTGAAGAAGCTCGGCGAGCTCCTCGACGAGGGCACCGCCGGGCTCGTCGTCATCGCCGCCGTCGACCTCGAGGCCCGCGTCGAGGAGGCGATCGCGCACGCGCGCAAGGTGGCCAAGAAGGAGATCCAGCTCGACCAGGCGGCGCTCTCCGACGACATCGCCGCGGCCGCGTCGCCCGCCTGACGGGAGGCGCGACGCGCGGGACCGTCCGACGTCGGGCGGTCCCGCGCGGGTCCGTCGTCCCGGCACGGCGCACAGGTCCGATGCCTAGCCTGGCGGGGTGAGCGACGTCCCGACGATCCTCCCGGCCGCAATCGACACCTCCGACCTGTCTCCGGCGCTCGAGACGATCGGGTGGTTCGCGGGCGCCGTCGTCGTGGCGCTCGGCGTCGCCTGGCTCGCCGGCACGCTGCTGCGGGTCCTGGCGCGGCGGTGGTCGCTGGCGACCGAGCTCCACCGGCGATCGCGCTACCCGGTCCGGGTGGTGCTCGTCCTCCTCGCGTTGTGGATCACCCTGCGGCTCGTCACCGAGCCGTCGTCGTGGACCCCGGGCGTGGAGCAGGCGCTGACGATCCTGCTCATCGCCGCGGTCGCGTGGCTGCTCATCCAGGTGATGCGGCTCGTCGAGACCGCGGTCAAGGCGCGCTGGACCCCCGACGAGGGCGAGGACTCCCGCTACGCCGGTCGGGTCCGAACCCAGATCCAGGTGCTCCGGCAGATCCTCGAGGCGCTCGTCGTCGTCGTCGCCGTCGCCGTCGCGCTCCTCACCTTCCCCGGGATGCGCGCCGTCGGGGCGTCGCTGCTCGCGTCGGCCGGGCTGCTGTCGATCGTCGCGGGCATCGCGGCGCAGACGTCACTGGCGAACGTGTTCGCCGGGCTGCAGATCGCGTTCAGCGACTCGATCCGGCTGGACGACGTCGTGGTCGTCGAGGGGGAGTGGGGCCGGGTCGAGGAGATCACGCTGACGTACGTGGTGGTGCACCTGTGGGACGACCGCCGGTTGATCCTGCCCTCGACGTACTTCACCACCACGGTCTTCCAGAACTGGACCCGCCGCGACGCCCACCTGCTCGGCACGGTCGAGCTCGACGTCGACTGGACCGTGCCCCTCGAGGGGATGCGGGCCGAGATGCGCCGCCTCCTGGGCGCGACGGACCTGTGGGACCGCCGGGTGAACGTGCTCCAGGTCACCGACGCGACGGGCGGCTTCGTCCGGGTGCGGGTGCTCGCGAGTGCGGTCGACGCCCCCACGCTCTTCGACCTGCGGTGCTACCTGCGCGAGGGCCTCGTGACGTGGCTGCGGGAGCAGTCGGAGGCCGGCCTGCCGCGAACGCGGCACGAGACCATCGACCCCGAGGTCTGGGAGGCCGTGCTCGCGGCCCAGGCGAGCGGTCCGACCCGGACGGCGGCGCGGCCGACCGGGTCGCCCGAGCCGCCGACCGGCGTCGCCGGCGTGACGGGCGGAGAGCACGCCGCCGCCCAGGAGCGCACCGAGGTGCGGACCGGATCTCTCCCGGACGACGCCGCAGGGAGCGCGGCCCGGCTCTTCACCGGCACGATCGACGCCGTCGGGCGGTCCCTGCCGTTCACGAGCCCACCCCGTGGCGCCGGCGGGACGCGGACCTCGGGCGTGACCGCGCTGCCCGCCCCCGAGCCACCCGCGCGAGGACCGGCGGCGGAGGTGCCGGTCGGGGCTCCGGCGTCGACTCCGCGGGCCGACCCGGGCGCGATCG
>JBDIAU010000131.1:0-5908 GCA_039812565.1 Beutenbergiaceae bacterium | reverse complement strand
GTCGTCAGCGCGGTGCGGCCGCGGGACGGTTCGCTCGTGCCGTCGGAGCGCGACGTGGTCACCGGGCGGCTGACGGACCTGGACCGGGACGACAAGAATCGCCGGCCCGACGACCACGACGTCGAGCACGGCGTCGAGCCGGCACCCGCCACCGGTCCGGCGCCCGTGCCGAGGCCGCGGTTCCCGCGCTGGGCGGTCGTCGCCGCGGGCGCCGCCGTCGTCGTGGTCGTGGCCTGCGGCGTCGCCGTCGCGTCCGGAGCGCTGGGCGGCGGGGATGCGCCGGCCGCGGTGGACGCGGCCGGGGCGGACGACGCAGGGTCCGGCGACGGCGGGACCGGCGAAGGGTCCGGCGGCGACCTCCCGCCCGAGGTCGATCCGGCCCAGGTGGTCGGCTACACGATGACCTCCACGCGGACGACCGTCGAGGCCGGGCCCGATGTGGAGCTCCGCCCGGAGGACCAGCTCGGGTCGACGTCGGAGATCACGGTGAGCTGCACGGACGGCATGTGCACAGGGGGCGGCTTCACGTTCCAGGTCGGCCAGGATGCTGTGTCCTTCGAGTTCCAGGAGGGTGTGCTCACCGAGGCCGACGGGCCGTGCTTCCCCGTGACCATGCGCTCCGAGCTCACGCTCGGAGACGACGGTTCCTACACGGGCACACGGGCGCGGGAGCCGATGCAGGTGTTTGCGCAGTGGTCCGACGGCGACGGGTCCGGCCGCTGCTCCTCCGTGCGCTGGGTGGACGAGGTCGTGCTCGTTCCCGTCCTCGCCGACTGAACCCCCGCCTCACGCCCCCTTCGCACCCCGCGTTCGGCGCGAGTGGGTACGACGGGACGGGGCCGGGAGGACCATGGAGCTGTCGAGAGGGAGCGGCGCCGTCGAAGGAGGCAGCCATGACCGGGATCCCCGCCACGATGCGTGCCTGGGTGGTCGAGGAGCCCGGCTCGGTCACCGGGACGCCGCTGCGCCTCGTCGAGCTGCCGGTCCCGGCGCCGGCGCCGGGCGAGCTGCTCGTCAAGGTCCGCACGTGCGGCGTCTGCCGGACGGACCTGCACCTCACCGAGGGCGACCTCGCGCCGCACGCCCCCGGCGTCGTGCCTGGTCACGAGGTGGTGGGGGACGTCGTGGGCGTCGGGGCGGGGGTCCCGGAGTCGCGCGTCGGCGAGCGGGTGGGCATCGCGTGGCTGCGCTGGACGTGCGGCGCCTGCGCGGCCTGCCGCCGCGGCTCGGAGAACCTGTGCCGGGCGTCGCTGTACACAGGCTGGGATGCGCACGGTGGGTACGCGGAGTACGCGACGGCGCCCGCCGCGTACGTCTACGCCCTGCCCGACGGCTACTCCGACGTCGAGGTCGCACCGCTGCTGTGCGCCGGGATCATCGGCTTCCGGTCGCTGCGCCGGGCGGAGGTGCCGCCGGGCGGGCGGCTGGGGATCTACGGCTTCGGGGCGTCGGCGCACCTCGCGGCGCAGGTCGCGATGGCGGAGGGCGCCGTCGTCCACGTCCTCACCCGCTCGGAGGCGGCGCAGCGGCTGGCGCTCGAGCTCGGGGTCGCGTCGGCGGCGGGCGCGGCGGACGCGCCGCCGGAGCCTCTCGACGCGGCGATCCTCTTCGCGCCCGCGGGCGAGCTGGTGCCCGTCGCGCTAGAGGCGCTCGGCGACGGCGGGACGCTCGCGATCGCGGGGATCCACCTCTCGGACATCCCCGTCCTGAGCTACGGACGTCACCTGTTCCGCGAGCGGCAGGTGCGCAGCGTCACCGCGAACACCCGCGAGGACGGCCGCGACTTCCTCGCCGCGGCCGCCCGCCACCGCATCCGAGTGACCACGACGCCGTACCCGTTCGAGGCCGCGGACCGGGCACTTCGGGACCTCGCTGCCGACCGGGTCGACGGCGCCGCGGTCCTCGTCCTGGAGTAGCCGGCGCTCAGACCCGGATCCGCGAGTAGCGGGGTGGACCTCGGTCTTGTTGAGATCGTCTCTCGTCTGGAGGGTGTTTTGGGTGGCCGGGCGGGCTTGTGGCCGGGCTGTCGCGCCGGTGGACGGGGCTTCCTGGCCTGGTCGTTCTGGGTGCTCGGGGGGGTCGGGGCCGAGTGTGTTGGTCAGCCGGGTCGTAGGGCCGTGGGTAGTCGCCTGAGTCGGGGTAGGACGGTGGCCAGGAGCTGGTCGCCCGGTGGCAGGCGCAGCAGGATCGCCCCGGCGCGTCGGGTGATCCGGGCGGGGGTGGTGATCAGCTCGCGGCGTAGCCGGGTCAGGGTCCGCCGGCCGCGGCCGTTGCCGGCGTCGATGCCGGTGAGTTCTTGCAGCCAGGCGGTGATCGCGCAGGCCAGGAGCGCGGCCCACATCCACACGGTGTTCACGGTGTGGTCAGCCGAGGGCAGGTGGCGCAGCGCGGCGCCGTGCTCGGCGTCCCGGTTCAGGGCTTCGATGTCGGTGCGGTGGCGGTACCACCACTCGAGCATCGCGAGGTCCTCGTCGGTGGCGACGTCGAGGTTGGTCAGGATGAAGGAGTACCCGTAGACGTGCTCGACCTTCCCGCCCAGGGCCAGGGCGAGCTGGCCGGCGGGGATGGTGCGCCGTTTACGGGCTCGGGCGCTCGGGATGTTCTCGGTGGGGATGCGGGTGCGTCGGGCGATGCACGCCACCCCCGTCGGCCAGGTGCCAGGGGTGTAAGGCACGACGGCGACCTCGGTGTGCTCCATCCCGACCGCGGGGACCCAGTGCAGGTGGGCCTGCGCGGCGGTGAACGCCGGGACGCTGCGTTTGGCGCCGATCGCGAACTTCACTCCCCGTTCCTGGCACGCCCGGGCCAGGTGGGCGGCGAAGTATCCGGCGTCCCAGCGGGCGCGGACCTGACCCACGCCGGGTGGCAGGGCGGCCAGGGCCCGGTCCAGCAGATCCACGCACGAGGCCCGGGGGTCGGCCCGCCCGCCGAGCAGGTCCGCGGCCACCGGCACACCCGCCTCGGCCCAGAACGCGATGTGCGGGCGCAGGGTCCGCGCCCCGGTGTGGGCGTGCACCGCCTTGACCTTCGTGGCGCCGTAGACCTCGACGTCCGTGGTGTCCGCGTCGATCGTCGCCTCCTTCAGCAGGGCGGCGGCGCGCACCGGGGCGACGAGGTCGACGACCTGGGTGTTCACCGCGGCGATGGCCCTCTCGACCCCCAGGACGTGCTCGCGGGTGAAGCGTCGCGCGATCCCGGCCGCGGTCGTGGGCGCCGGCGTCGGGACCGGCTCGAGCAGCTGACCCGCGACGTCATCACGGCGCCGGTCCAGGCTGACGAGGTGGTCCCCACCCGCCATCTGGCAGGACGCCAACGACAGGAGCAGCCCACCCGCGGACAGGCCCCGGTCGCGTTCCTTGACCCTGCCGATCCCGGCATCCAACGCCACCCGAAGCCCGAGGGCCCGGTCCAGCTCGCGGATCGCCTCCACGCCCGCGCACGGCGTCAGCGACGGATCCGGCGCCCCGATCCGGACCCGCCGCGCCCGACGGCGCCGCTTGGCCCCTGACCGGCCCTTGCGTATCGTTGCCACCTAACAGATGCCCTTCGACTCCGGGTTCATGAGACCTTCGCAAGCCTCATTTTCCCAGGTCAAAGGGCATCTGCCGTTCAGGCACACCAACCGCTACTCGCGGATCCGGGACGCTCCTATGGTTCGTCAAGCGGGTAGCGCGCCGTGTTCGAGTTGGCGGTAGAGGTCGCGGGCGATGTAGCGCTTGAGGCAGCGTCGGATCTCGCGGTCGGTCTTGCCTTCGGCTCGGCGGCGCTCGATGTAGGCGCGGGTGCGTGCGTCGTAGCGGGCCCGGGACAGCGCGACGACGTGGAGGGCGCGGTTGAGCTGTCGGTCGCCGGAGCGGTTGAGCCGGTGCCGGGTGCGCAGCCCGGAGGAGGCGGGGATCGGGGCGGTCCCGGCGAGCATCGCGAACGCGGCCTCGGTGCGGATCCGTCCGGGGTGGGACCAGCTGATCAGGATCTGGGCGGCGACGATGACACCGACGCCGGGCTGGTCGAGCAGGTCCGGTCGCCAGGCGCGTACGACCTGACCGATCGCTCGTTCGTGGTCGGCTGCCTCGGCTTTCAGCGCGGTGACGCGGCGGGCCAGGGCCCGCAGCACGGTGGCGGTGCTGACGGTGTGCGGGTCCCAGGACCCTCGGGGGCGCAGCCGGGTGGCGGTGGCCACCATGGCCGTGGTGCCCTGGTCGCGGAACAGGGCGCGCAGGGCTTCGGGTGCGGCGATGACCAGGGCGTGCAGCTGGCGCTGGGCGAGGGTGGCGGCCTCGACCGCGGAACGCCGCGCCGTCTGGAGCACCGCGAGCTGGCCGCGGGGCCCGTCGGTCTTGACCTGCGCCAGGTGCTCCCGCGCCAGCGCCTCCCGGGCGGCGCGGACCGCGTCCAAGGAGTCCGACTTCGCCCCGTGCCGGCGGGCGGCGCGCACCGGGCGGTCCAGCTCCACGACGCGCTCACCTGCGCCGCTCAGGAATCGGGCCAGGCCCGCTCCGTAGCCGCCCGCCCCTTCCAGCGCCCACGCTCGCCGCGAGCCGTGCCCCAGGGCCCACTCGAGCAGCTCCTGGTAGCCGGCCGCGTCCGCGGCCACCGTCGTCTCGGCGACCTTGCCACCCGTGACGGCATCGACAAGCGCCGCGGTGTGGGTGTGCTTGTGGGTGTCGACCCCGATGACGAGATCGACGAGTTCGGCAAGACTAGACATCGCGTTCATCTCCTTGGACCGGGTGGAACGTGGTTCCGGTCCGGCTGGAGACGGCAGGACTGTGACGGGACACGCCCGGCGGCTACCGGGCGGTCAAGCTCCTGATCAGGCCAGCAACTCCGGTCGGGCCGGGGCCGGCAACCACGAGCGGACAAGTCCCGTCAAAGGCACACAGCCAGTCAGACGAAGGGTCACACCCGCAGTCACCGACCACAGCCCACCGCACTCACGAGGACTGCGTCGAGATCCTCACAGTCAGACGAGCTTGGGGTAGACGACGAGTAGCGTCACGCCGACGAGCCCGAGGACCATGCCCGCGCCGAGCAGGAGCTGCTGGCTTCGCACCGAACGCACGCGCATGGACATCGCCGTGAAGAACAGCACGGCGGCGAACAGCACCGTCAGGACGGTGTAGTTGTCGCCTCGCTGGTTGTTGCGCAACGCGGTCTCGAAGAGCTCGTCGGCGCGGGCCGAGGCCTCCGCCGCCGCGACGCTCTCGGGCATGACGAACTCCGGCATCGCGAACGGCGACTCGGCGTCGGCGCCGGCGTCGATCCCCCCGGCCGCGATCCACGCCTCGTTCGCGGTGGCGAGCGGCTCGGGGAAGCGTTCGCGGAGGAAGTCCGCGAGCGGTTCGTCACCCTGACCGACGGCGGCGACCCACTCGGTCCACAGGCCGATCTGGTTCGAGGTCCGGACGTTCGCCGTGCCGGCGAGGCTCGCGGCCTGGATCCGCTGGGACGACGCCTGGCTGAAGGCGATCGACATCGCCCCGCCCCACTTGCTCGACTGGAACGCAGACCAGGCCGTGAGGATCGTGACGGTCGAGAGGACGATGACCGCCACGAGCTCGAGTCGGGCACGACGGCGCTCGTCGCGGTCCGGCGCTGCGGACGGCGATCCGGCCGAGGCGGGCTGTGCGTCGGACTCGGGCGGCGAGGCGGCGTCGTCGTTCATGTCGCGCATCCTGCCCTGCACGTGGCCGTCTCGGCACCCGATCCCTCACGTGTTCGCACCCCGGCGCCCATATCGCACCTCCCACGGTGCGACCTCGACCCTGGGGTGCGACCTCGGCGCACGTCAGTGGCCGGCCGAGCGCCAGTCGCGACCCGTGCCGACGGTGACGTCGAGCGGGACGGACAGGTCGGCGGCGGCGCCCATCTGCTGCCGCACGAGGGCTTCGACCTGCTCGAGCTCACC
>JBDIAU010000130.1:0-5921 GCA_039812565.1 Beutenbergiaceae bacterium | reverse complement strand
GCAGCGCGGGGGCGGCGACGTCGAGCGGGTTCGCGAGGCGGACGACTGCGCGGCGCGGGTCGTCCGCGGGCATGCCGAACGCGTCGTGCACCGCGCCGACGAACGGGTACGACAGCACCTCGGTGAAGCCCGCGGCGGCGAGCGCGCGGACGACGGCGCGGCGGCGGCGCTGCGTCGCCGTCAGGCCCCGGCCGGCGGGCGCGGTGGGCAGCACCGTGGGGATCTGGTCGTACCCGCGCAGGCGTGCGACCTCCTCCACGAGGTCCGCCGGGACGCGCAGGTCCGGGCGCCACGACGGCGGCGTGACCGCGAGCGTCTCCTCGCCCGCCACGGTGCAGCCGATCTCCTCCAGCGTCGCGCGGACCTCGGCGGCGGTGTACGGCACGCCGACGAGCTCCGCGGGCAGGCTCGCGGGCATCGTGACGGTGGCGGGCGGTGGGGTCACGTCCACGTCGGTGACGTCGTCCTCGGCGACGCCCCCGCCGTAGCGCAGGAGCAGGTCGACGGCGCGCTGCGCCGCGACCGCCTGGAGCGCCGGGTCGACGCCCCGCTCGAACCGCTTGGCGGCCTCCGAGGGCAGCCGGTGGCGGCGCGCGGTCCGGGCGACGCTCACCGGGTCGAAGTGCGCGGCCTCGAGGAGCACGTCGGTCGTGCTCGCCGCGACCTCGCTCTCGGCGCCGCCCATGACGCCGGCGAGGCCGAGCACGCGGCCGCCGGCAGCCCCGTCCGGGCTGTCGGTGATGAGGAGGTCCTCGGGGTCGAGGGCGCGGTCGGCGCCGTCGAGCGTGACGAGGCGCTCGCCGGCGCGGGCGCGCCGGACCACGATGGGCGCGGCCAGCGTGGCGAGGTCGTACGCGTGCAGCGGCTGGCCGAGGTCGAGCATCACGTAGTTCGTGACGTCGACGGCGAGCGAGATCGGCCGCATGCCGGCCTGGGTGAGGCGGCGCTGCAGCCACGCGGGCGACGGCGCCGCGGCGTCCACGCCGCGCACCACCCGCGCCACGAACCGGTCGCAGCCCGCCTGGCCGTGGACCGGGGCGCCGTCGTCCAGGACGACGCCGAACGCGGCGCCCGACGGCGACGGCAGGGCCTCACCCTCGGCGAGCACCCCCGGGTCGGTGAAGGCCGCCCCCGTGGCGTGCCCGTACTCGCGGGCGACGCCGCGCATGGAGAAGCAGTAGCCGCGGTCGGGCGTCACGTTGATCTCGACGACGCTCTCCCCCAGGCCGAGCAGCGCGACGGCGTCGTCCCCCGGGCCGGTGCCGCCGACCTGCTCCTCGGAGAGCACGAGGATCCCGGTGTGGTCGTCGCCGAGGCCGAGCTCGCGGGCCGACGCGATCATGCCGTCGGACACGTGGCCGTACGTCTTGCGCGCGGTGATCGGGAACGGCCCGGGCAGCACCGAGCCCGGCAGCGCGACGACCACGTGGTCGCCGGGGCCAAAGTTGTGCGCGCCGCAGACGATGCCGCGGGGCGTGGACTCGCCGACGTCCACCTGGCACCAGTTGATCGTCTTGCCGTTCTTCTGCTTCTCGGGCTGGACGGACAGCACCCGACCGACGACCAGCGGGCCGGTGACCTGCGGCCCGTGGACGGCCTCCTCCTCCAGGCCGACCCGGACGAGGTCCGCGGCGACCTGCTCGGCCGTCGTGCCGGCGGGGACCTCGACGTGGTCCGCGAGCCAGCTCAGCGGGACGTACGGCATCAGGCGGCCCCCCCTTCGCGGGTGGTCGCGGCGGGGGCAGGTGCCCCGGCCGGCGTGCGGGTGTGGTCGACGACGGTGGGCTCGGTGCCGAACTGCCAGGAGAAGCGGACGTCGCCCTCGACGATGTCGCGCATGTCGGCGATGCCGTGGCGCAGCATCAGCGTCCGCTCGATGCCCATCCCGAACGCGAAGCCGGAGTAGACGTCCGGGTCGATGCCGCAGGCTCGCAGGACGTTGGGGTTGACCATCCCGCAGCCGCCCCACTCGATCCAGCCCGGCCCGCCCTTCTTCTGCGGGAACCACAGGTCCATCTCGGCGCTCGGCTCCGTGAACGGGAAGTACGACGGCCGCAGCCGGGTGCGCGCCTGGGGGCCGAACATCGCCCGGGCGAAGTGGTCGAGCGTCCCGCGCAGGTGCGCCATCGTCAGACCTCGGTCCACGGCCAGGCCCTCGACCTGGTGGAAGACCGGCGTGTGCGTCGCGTCCAGCTCGTCCGTGCGGAACACCCGTCCCGGGCACGCGATGTAGACGGGCAGGTCCCGCTCGAGCAGGGCCCGGGCCTGGACCGGCGACGTGTGCGTGCGCAGGACGAGGCGGCGAGCGGCCTCGCCCGGCCGGTCGGCGACGAAGAAGGTGTCCTGCATCTGGCGCGCCGGGTGGTCCGGCCCGAAGTTGAGGGCGTCGAAGTTGAACCACTCCGACTCGACCTCGGGACCCTCGGCGATCTCCCAGCCCATCGCCACGAAGAAGTCCGCGACCTCCTCCATGACCGAGGAGATCGGGTGGCGGGCGCCGGGCAGGGCACGCGCCGTCGGGATCGTGACGTCGACGGCCTCGGCGACGAGGACTCGGGCGTCGCGGTCCGCCTCGAGCTCCGCCTGGCGCGCCGCGACCGCCTCGCCGACGCGACGGCGGGCGGCGCCCACCCGGGCGCCGGCGGCGGCCTTCTCGGTGGGCGCGAGCGTGCCGATCGCGCGGTTGGCCAGGGCCAGCGGGCTGCGGTCGCCCGCATGGGCGAGGCGGACGGCCTTGAGCTCGTCCAGGTCGCCGGCGGCGGCGAGCGCCACCAGCGCGGCGTCGACGGCGGCGGTCACCGCGCCGTCGTCGAGCGGGGACACGGCTGGGGGGTGCGTGGACATGGTGCCTTCCGGGCGCGGGACGGCGGCGTCGCCGTCAAGGGGGTCGGGTGACGGGGTCCTGCCCGCCCGTGAGGACGCCCGGCGCGTGCGTCAGCGCGCGGAGGCCGCCTCGGGGGCGGGCCCGGTAAATCGGCGCCGGTCGACTCGCACGGGCTCATGCTCCCACACGGCGCCCCGGACGCCACCACTGCCTCCGGACGTCGCGTCCGGCTCGTGGGCGCCGTGACGGCCGGGAGGCGGGACACGCGTCCCACGGTCTGGATGGGATCGCCCGGCGGCGCTACGTTCGGGCCATGCGTATCTCCGAGGTGGTCCGGCGCAAGGGAAACGACGTCGTGACGGTCCGCGGCGACCAGACGGTCGCCCGCCTCCTGGAGCTGCTCGCCGCCTATCGCATCGGCGCGGTGGTGGTCAGCGACGACGACGGCGCGACAGTGGCCGGGATGGTCAGCGAGCGCGACATCGTGCGCCACCTGCACCAGGACGGGCCGGCCGTCCTGCAGGCCCGGGTGAGCGGCATCATGACGAGCGTCGTGCACACGTGCACGCTCGACGACGACCTCGAGGCGCTCGGACGGCAGATGACCGAGCACCGCGTCCGGCACGTGCCCGTCATCGTCGACGGCCGGCTCTACGCCATCGTCTCGATCGGCGACATCGTCAAGCACCGCATCGACGAGCTGCAGATGGAGCGCGACCACCTCGTCGGCTACATCCAGCAGTAGCGCCTCCCCTACGAAGGGGCCGCCGTCCCACCGGGGCGGAGGCCCGACGCACCGCCGGACGCCCGCAGCGGCAGGGTGGCCACCACCTCGTGCAACGGCCCGCCGCCGCGGCCCTCGCCGAGCGAGGAGCGGACCAGGCGCACCGCACCCGCCGGCCACGAAGGGCCGGCGTAGACGGCCAGCGCGCGGACCGCGTCGGCGACCTCGAGCCCGGCGCGGCGCCCGCGGCGCCGGTCCCGACGCTGCCCGCGGTCGTCGCCGCGCACGCGGCCCAGGGTCACGTGAGCCCGGCGGCGCGGCCGCGGGCCCTGCTCGACGCCGACGTCGCCGCCGGCCGCGACCGCCGCGGTGACGAGGTCCGCGAGGTGCCGCGAGTCCGCCTCGGACTCCCCCGCCACGCCCACCCAGAGGTTGCGCCCGGCGAAGCTGCCCGCACCGCGCAGCCGCAGCCGCGGCTCGCCCACCGCCGCGACTCGGTCGGCGAGTGCCTGCGCGAGCTCGGGGACGGCGCCGTCGGGGACCTCGCCGTAGAACGCGAGGGTGAGGTGCCACTGGTCCGGGTCGGTCCAGCGCAGCGTGGACCGCTCGCCGGCCCGCCCGCGCAGCGCCGCGAGCGCGAGGTCGAGGTGCGCGACGGCCGCCGGCGCAGGGACGAGCGACGCGAACAGCCTCATCTCACGCGCCGCCCGCCGGGGCGAGCGCGGCGACGCCGACCCGGCGGTGCGCGCGCGCCGAGGCGTAGAGGCAGACGGCGGCCGCCGTCGCCAGGTTGAGCGACTCGGCCCGGCCGTGGATCGGCACCCGGACCGCGGCGTCGGCGAGGGCGAGCGCGTCCGGGTCGAGGCCGCGGGCCTCGTTGCCGAGCAGCCACGCCGTCGGCGCCCGCAGGTCGGGCGGCGCACCGGCCGGGACCTGCGGTCCGGCCGCGGCGTCGAGGAGGTCGTCGAGGTCGTGCGGGCCGGCGCCGTCGGCGGCGAGCACGCCCAGGCCGGCCGAGCGCAGGGCGGCGACGGCGACGTCGAGGGCCACGCCGGTCACGACGGGCAGGTGGAACAGGGAACCGGCCGTCGACCGGACGACCTTCGGGTTGAGCGCGTCGACGCTCGTGAGCGCGAGGACGACGGCGTCCGCTCCGGCGGCGTCGGCCACCCGGATCACCGTGCCCGCGTTGCCCGGGTCGCGAACGGCGGCCAGGACGGCCACCAGCCGCGGCCGCGCCGCGAGGACCTCGTCGAGGGGCACGGGGGCCACGCGCACCGTTGCGAGCACGCCCTGGGCGTCCGCGCTCATCGCGGCCAGCACGTCCGCCGTGCCGAGGTGGACGCGGACGCCGGCGGCGCGGGCGGCGGCGTCGACGTCCCCGTACCGCTCCGCCGTCTCCGGCGTGAGGTACACGTCGCGCACGCGGCCCGGCGCGCAGGTGACCGCCTCGCGGACGCCCTGCGGGCCCTCCACGAGGAACAGCCCGTGCCGCAGACGCGCCGAACGCCCGGCCAGGGCGGCGACGGCCTTCACGCGCTCGCTGCGCGGGTTGGCCAGCTCCACCCCGACCGGGCGTCCGGTCACCGTCTCGTCGCGGTCAGGCCGCGGGCGCGTTGACGTCCGCCGGCAGGTTCTCCTTGGCGACGTCGACGAGCGCGGCGAAGGCGGCCGGCTCGTTGACGGCGAGCTCGGCGAGCATGCGGCGGTCGACCTCGACGCCCGCCGCCTTGAGACCCTGGATGAAGCGGTTGTACGTCATGCCGTTCTCGCGGACGGCCGCGTTGATCCGCTGGATCCAGAGCCGGCGGAAGTCGCCCTTGCGCGCCCGGCGGTCCCGGTACGCGTAGGTCATCGAGTGAGTGACCTGCTCCTTGGCCTTGCGGTACAGCCGCGAGCGCTGGCCGCGGTAGCCGCTGGCGCGCTCCAGGGTGGTGCGGCGCTTCTTCTGGGCGTTGACCGCCCGCTTGACGCGTGCCACGTCGTGCTCCTTGGTGTGGTCGGGCGGCTTACTTGCCGAGCAGCTTCTTGATCTTCTTCACGTCGGCGGCCGACGCGACCTCGTCCTGCGCGAGGCGGCGGGTGCGCGTGCTCGGCTTGCTCTCGAGGAGGTGCCGGCGGTTCGCCTGCTCGTGCATGACCTTGCCGCTCCCGGTGATCCGGAAGCGCTTCTTGGCACCGGAGTGCGTCTTGTTCTTCGGCATCGTTGTGTCCTCTTGTGGTCCGGCCGCACGGCATGCGGGTCGGGACGATCGGTGCGCGGCGTGGGCCCCGCACCGGGCTTCGGGTCAGCCGGCCTCGGGAGGCGTCGGCTTGCGGGGCGGGGTCGCTCGAGGCGTCGGCGTGCCCGAGCCGGTGCGCGGCGGTGCCGGG
>JBDIAU010000129.1:0-5947 GCA_039812565.1 Beutenbergiaceae bacterium | reverse complement strand
GCGTGAGGGCGGCCAGCAGCGCGACGGTGGCCAGGCCCGTGAGGGTGGCCAGCCGCGCGACGGCGGTCAGACCCAGGACGACGACGGCTCCCGCAACGGGCGTCGCCGCAGCCGGGACCGTTACCGCGACCGCGACCGCAAGCGTCGCCCGCGTCCGGGCGGCGAGGCGACCGGCGTCGACGAGCCCGAGCTCGGCGAGGACGACGTCCTCGTCCCGGTGGCCGGCATCCTCGACATCCTCGACAACTACGCGTTCGTGCGCACGAGCGGCTACCTGCCCGGCCCGAACGACGTGTACGTCTCGCTCGGCCAGGTGAAGAAGCACGGGCTGCGCCGCGGCGACGCGGTCACGGGCGCCGTCCGGCAGGCGCGCGACGGCGAGCCGCCGAACCAGCGCCAGAAGTTCAACGCCCTGGTCCGGCTCGACAGCGTCAACGGCGGGCCGGTCGAGGCCGCCCGTCAGCGGCCGGAGTTCACCAAGCTGACCCCGCTGTACCCGCAGCAGCGCCTGCGCCTGGAGAGCGAGCCGAACAAGCTCACCCCGCGGGTGATCGACCTGATCGCCCCCATCGGCAAGGGGCAGCGCGGCCTCATCGTCTCCCCGCCCAAGGCCGGCAAGACGATCATCATGCAGCAGATCGCGAACGCGATCACGCGCAACAACCCCGAGGTGCACCTCATGGTCGTGCTCGTCGACGAGCGCCCGGAGGAGGTCACCGACATGGAGCGGACGGTCCACGGCGAGGTCATCGCCTCGACGTTCGACCGGCCGGCCTCGGACCACACCATCGTCGCCGAGCTCGCGATCGAGCGGGCCAAGCGCCTCGTCGAGCTGGGCCGCGACGTCGTCGTCCTGCTCGACTCGATCACGCGGCTCGGGCGGGCGTACAACCTCGCGGCGCCCGCGTCGGGCCGGATCCTCTCGGGCGGCGTCGACGCCTCGGCCCTGTACCCGCCGAAGAAGTTCTTCGGCGCCGCGCGCAACATCGAGCACGGCGGGTCGCTCACCATCCTCGCCTCCGCCCTCGTGGAGACCGGCTCGAAGATGGACGAGGTGATCTTCGAGGAGTTCAAGGGCACGGGGAACATGGAGCTGCGGCTCACCCGGTCCCTGGCCGACAAGCGGATCTTCCCGGCCGTCGACGTCAACGCCTCCGGCACCCGGCGCGAGGAGATCCTCATCGCGCCGGACGAGCTGAAGATCATCTGGAAGCTCCGCCGGGTGCTCAGCGCGCTCGACCAGCAGCAGGCGATCGAGCTCCTGCTCGGCAAGCTCCGGGAGACGGGCTCGAACACCGAGTTCCTGCTCACCGTCCAGAAGACGACCCCCGGCAACGACGGCTGAGGGCGGGCTCCCGCGGGCGCCGGGAAGATTCGGCGCCCGCGGACCGTTCTGGCACACTGTGACGCTGGCTCCGGTTCACGGCTCGCACGAGCGCGCGACGCCGACCCGGGACCGATGAGAGGGAGAGACCTGTGAAGAGCGACATCCACCCGGCGTACGTGACCACCACGGTCACCTGCACCTGCGGCAACACCTTCGAGACCCGCAGCACGGCCAAGGCCGGCGAGATCCACGCCGACGTCTGCAGCGCGTGCCACCCGTTCTACACGGGCAAGCAGAAGATCCTGGACACCGGTGGCCGCGTGGCCCGGTTCCAGGCGCGGTACGGCGCCAAGCCGGCCACCACCAAGTAGCCACCCGGCGCCGGTGCCCCCGCCCTCGCGGCGACGGGCGCCGGCGCCGTCGTGTGTGCGCACCCGCCCGTCCGAGCGGTGCCCGAGGGAGGTCACGTGAGCGAGGACGTCGCCGCCGTCGAGCCCCTGCTGCTCGAGCACGCGGAGATCGAGGCGGCCCTGGCCGACCCCGACGTCCACGCCGACGCCGCCCGCGCTCGCGCACTCGGCCGCCGGTACGCCGAGCTCGGCCGTGTGGTGTCCGCCTACCGGGCCTGGCGCACCGCGGCGGACGACCTCGCCGCCGCCCGGGAGCTGGCCTCCGACGACGCCGCCGCGGCCGAGCTCGCGGACGAGCTCGCCGAGCTGGCGGAGGCGGAGGCGGGCACCCGCGACCACCTGCGCCGGGTGCTCGTGCCTCGCGACCCCGACGACGGCCGCGACGCGATCCTGCAGGTCAAGGCGGGTGAGGGTGGCGAGGAGTCCGCGCTGTTCGCGGGCGACCTGCTGCGGATGTACCTGCGCTACGCCGAGCGCCAGGGCTGGTCGACGCAGGTGCTCGACGCCACCGAGTCCGACCTCGGCGGCTACAAGGACGTCTCCGTCGCGATCAAGCGGCGCGGCGGCGGGGACCCGGCCGAGGGGGTCTGGGCGCACCTGAAGTACGAGGCCGGCGTGCACCGCGTCCAGCGGGTGCCGGTCACCGAGTCGCAGGGCCGGATCCACACGTCCGCGGCCGGGGTGCTCGTCTTCCCCGAGGTGGACGACCCGGGCGAGGTCGCCATCGAGCCGTCCGACCTGCGGATCGACGTCTTCCGCTCGTCCGGCCCCGGCGGGCAGAGCGTCAACACGACGGACTCCGCGGTGCGCATCACCCACCTGCCCACCGGCATCGTCGTGTCCTGCCAGAACGAGAAGTCCCAGCTCCAGAACCGCGAGCAGGCGATGCGCATCCTGCGGGCCCGGCTGCTCGCGGCGCAGCAGGAGGCCGCGGACGCGGCGGCGTCGCAGATGCGTCGCTCCCAGGTGCGGACGGTCGACCGCTCGGAGCGGATCCGGACGTACAACTTCCCGGAGAACCGGATCGCGGACCACCGCACGGGGTACAAGGCGTACAACCTCGACGCGGTGCTGGCCGGGGACCTCGGCCCGGTCATCGCCTCGGCGGTCGAGACCGACGAGGCGGCGCAGCTCGCCGCCGCCGGCGAGCGTCGGTGACCGGGGCCGCCCGCCCGGTCACGATGCGCGCGGCCGTCGACGGCGCGACCGCCCTGCTCGCCGAGGCCGGCGTGCCGTCGCCCCGGGTCGACGCGCTCGCCCTGGCCGCCCACGCCGCCGGCGTCGACTCCCTCGTGCTCGCCGTCGCGCCGTCGCCGGACGCGGAGCTCCTCGCGCGGTACGGCGCGCTCGTCGAGCGGCGGCGGCGCCGCGAACCGCTGCAGCACATCGTCGGCTGGATGGCGTTCCGCCACCTCCGGCTCGTCGCGGCGCCGGGCACGTTCGTCGTGCGCCCGGAGACCGAGGTGGTGGCCGAGGCGGCGATCGACGAGGCGGCGGCCCTCGCGGCTCAGGGCCGGGAGCCCGTCGTCGTCGACCTGTGCACGGGCTCGGGTGCGATCGCGCTCGCCGTCGCCACCGAGGTCCCCGCCGCGCACGTGCACGCGGTCGAGCTCTCCCCGGCGGCGCTGGCCACCGCGCGGCGCAACCTCGAGGCGGTCGGCCCGCTGCGCCACCCGCTCGACCTGCGGGCAGGTGACGCGGCGGCGGCGTTCGCGGACCTCGACGGCGGGGTCGACGTCGTCGTCGCCAACCCGCCGTACGTCCCGCCCGACGCCGTCCCGGTCGACCCGGAGGTGCGAGACCACGACCCGGACCTGGCGCTCTACGGCGGCGGGCCGGACGGCCTCGACGTGCCTCGCGCCGTCGTCGCCAGCGCGGCGCGCCTGCTGCGCCCGGGAGGGCTGCTCGTCATGGAGCACGCCGACGTCCAGGGCGCCGCCGTCCGGGCGCTCGTCGCGGCGACCGGCGCCTTCGCCCCCGCGACGACGGCGCCCGACCTCACCGGCCGGGACCGGATGGTCCTCGCCCGCCGCCTGCCCTGACCCTCAAGCCGAGTTCGCACCTCGGGCTCGAGGTCGCACCCTGCACGGTGCGACCTCGAGCCTGGGGTGCGAACCCGGCGCGACGGAGGCGCTGAAGGACGGCGCTCACGGAGGGGCGGCGGCGGGCCGGGCGGGGCCGGACTCAGCGCTCGTGGTGCACGAGGAGCACACGCTCGTCCTCGCGCGGCGCGACGGCGAGCCAGCCGAGCTCGCGGTGCACGTGCCGGACGAGGGCGGCCGAGGCGTCCGGCTCCCCGTGGACCACGTAGCACGCCGACGGCGGAGCGGTCGCCGTGCGCAACCAGTCGGTGAGCTCGCCGCGGTCGGCGTGGACGGACAGCCACCGCACCTGGTCCACCTCAGCCCGGACCGGCACGTACTCGCCGAGGCACTTCACCGCGGCCGCGCCCGCCAGGAGGTCCGCGCCGCGCGTCCCGGGCGCCTGGAACCCGACGAGCAGGACGAGGTTGCGCGGGTCGGGGAGCATCTCGGCGAGGTGGTGGACCACCCGGCCGCCGCTGGCCATCCCGGACGCCGAGACGACGATGCTCGGTCGCCCGGGCCGGTTGGCCGTGGCCGACTCCTCGGCCGTGACGAGCTCGCGCATCGTCGGCGGGTACAGCCGCTCGGGCGCGGGCACGCCCGGCCGCACGCCTGGGCCGCCGGCGGCGAGCGCGCGGCGGTAGACCTCGAGGGCGCGCAGGGCCATCGGGCTGTCGACGAGCACCGGCACCTCGGGCAGCGTGCCGCCGGCCATGAGCCCGCCGAGCTCGGCGAGGAGGATCTCGGTCCGGTCGATCGCGAACGCGGGGATGAGCACGCTCCCGCCGCGGTCCAGGGCCCGGCGCACGGTCGCGGCCAGGCCGTCGGGGTCGCGGGGCGGGTGGTCGCGGTCGCCGTACGTGGACTCCACGACCACGACGTCGGCCGCGCCGATCGGCGCCGGCGGCGTGAGCATCGGGTGGTGGGGCCGACCGAGGTCTCCCGAGAAGACGGCCCGCGCGCGGCCGTCGGTGAGGTGGACCACGGCGGAGCCGAGGATGTGGCCGGCGGGTTCCAGCCGGACGTGGACCGGCCCCGCGACGGGCGTCTCGACCCCGTACGGGACGGTCTCGACGAGCCGGAGCGTGGTCTCGACGTCGGCCGTGGTGTAGAGCGGGCGCGGCGGGGCGTGCCGCGACGTGCCGTGCTCGCGCGCCCAGCGCGCGTCCTCCTCCTGCAGGTGGGCGGAGTCGCGCAGGACGATCTCGCCGAGCGCGGCGGTGCCCTCGGTGCACAGCACCCGGCCGCGGAACCCCTTGTGGACGAGGGCGGGCAGGTAGCCGCAGTGGTCCAGGTGCGCGTGGGTGAGGACGACGGCGTCCACCGACGCGGCGGGCACCGGGAACCCCGCCCAGTTCCGCCGCCGGTGCTCGCGCAGGCCCTGGAACAGCCCGCAGTCGACGAGGACGCGGTGGCCCTCGGCCTCGAGCAGGGTCTTGCTGCCCGTCACGGTGCCCGCGGCGCCGAGGAACGTCAGCGTGGTCGGCAGTGGCATGCGCCCGCTCATGCCTCCAGCGTGGCCCCGCCCGCGGCGGGCCGTCCGGGCTTTCGCCGACGTGCCTGCCGACGGCGCCCGGTCAGGCGGGGCGGCGCGCGCGGCGGGCGGCGACGGCACGCACCGCCGCGACGCCGACCGCCACGCCGACGGCGTCCGCGACGAGGTCCCGCCAGTCGCCGGAGCGGGCCGGCAGGAGGGTCGCCTGGATCACCTCGCTGAGCGCCGCCCAGGCCAGGACGGCCGGCACGAACCACCGCGCGGCGAGCCCGACAGCCAGGCCCGCGGCGGTGAGCAGGGCGAACACGCCCGCGTGGACCACCTTGTCGAGCCCGGGGACCCCGCTGCCCGGGGCGTCGGGGTCGGGCGCCAGGAGAACCACGAGGTTGAGGACGACGGCGCCCGCGAAGGCCGTGCGGCGCAGGGCGAGCGCCCAGCGCCGAGGGGGCGGGGCGGCGTCGTCGACGGGGGAGGGGCCCATGGTGTGGGCGAGCATGGCACGGCCCGGCCGCGGGCCGTGCCACACTCGCCCGCGTGAGCGTGCTCGACTGCACCGACCCGGCCACCCGCGGGCCCGCGATCGACGAGGCCGTCCACGTCCTCGCCCGGGGCGAGCTCGTCGTCCTGCCGA
>JBDIAU010000128.1:0-6015 GCA_039812565.1 Beutenbergiaceae bacterium | reverse complement strand
CGCGCACAGGCGCGCCGGTGGTGCCGGCCACGGCCGCGCCCGCGCCGCCGTCGGTCCCCGTGCGCGACGTCTGGGCGGACGGGCCGGGCGGCCGGGTGCACGCGCTGCTGCGCGTCCCGGCCGAGGGGACGGCGCCCTACCCGACGGTGTTCGAGGTCCACGGCGGGCCCACGTGGCACGACTCCGACTCGTTCTCGCCGGTGGCGGCGGCGTGGGTGGGCCACGGGTACGCCGTCGTCCAGGTCAACTACCGGGGGTCCACCGGGTACGGCTCGGCCTGGCGGGACGCGCTCGAGAAGCGCGTCGGGCTCACCGAGCTGCAGGACGTCGCGGCGGTGCAGGACGCGCTCGTGGCGGGCGGCGTCGTCGACCGGGAACGGTGCGTCCTCGCGGGGGCGTCGTGGGGCGGGTACCTCACGCTGCTCGGGCTCGGCACGCAGCCCGGGCGGTGGGCGCTGGGGATCGCAGGCGTGCCGGTCGCGGACTACGTGGCCGCGTACGAGGACGAGATGGAGAGCCTGCGGGCGTTCGACCGGTCCCTGTTCGGCGGCGGTCCGGAGGAGGTCCCGGAGGCGTACCGGGCGTCGAGCCCGATCACGTACGTCGAGGACGTCCGGGCGCCGGTGCTCGTCCTGGCCGGGGCGAACGACCCCCGCTGCCCGCTGCGCCAGATCCAGCGGTACGTCGACGCGCTGACGGCGCGCGGCGGGACGGTCGAGGTGTACCGGTACGACGCGGGCCACGGCTCGCTCGTCGACGACGAGCGGGTGCGGCAGATGCGCGTCGAGCTCGCCTTCGCCACCACCCACCTCCCCCCTCGCCGAACGCACTCTTAGTCGGCCCAAACCTCGGTTTGGGCCGACCAAGGGTGCGTTCGGCCGGGAGGGCCGCGGTGGAGGCGGAGGTGGCGGCGAACCGTCCCGCCGACGGTCCCCGCCCGGACGTCGTCCCACGTGAACCGCAGGACGACGGCGACGCCCACCAGATCGTTCTGACGGCTCCGGTCGCGGAAGAGCGCGTCCGGAGCCTCGTGCCACTCGCGGCCGTCCATCTCGGCGATCAACCACCGGCCGTCCTCAAGCCGCCAACCCATGTCGCCGCGGCCCAGGAGGTAGCCACCGGGAGACCTGAGCTCGACCTGAAGCTCGTCCGGCGGCACGCCCTTGTCCAGGCAGTCGAGCCTCCCCTCGCTCTCGAGCGGCGACTCAGCTCGGCCGTCCGCTAGACACCACCACTCGTGCGTGCGGGCGACGCCGCGGCGGCCGCGGGCGAAGTGGTGCGCGCGGTCGAGCTCCCGTTCGTCGATGAGTCCGAGGTGCAGGGCCGAGTCCATGAGGGCGACGGCGCAGCCCCGCGGGAGCTCGGGCACCGCCTGGGCGAGGGCCCACGGCACGGTCGCGACCCGCCGCCCGGCGACCTCGACGGTCTGCATCCCGTTGTCGAATCGCCGGACGGCGACCGGTCCCTGCGGCCGGCGGGCCATGCCCTGGGGCACCGCAACGGACGGCGCGATCGTCGTCGGGAGGCCGAGGACGCGGTGCATGGCCAGCGCGCCGACGCCCACCGCGACCGCTTCCGGCCCGACCGCGAGCAGGCCGAGCCAGGTCGAGCGTCGCCGCTCCGACGCCGGGTCCCGGACCTCTGGCCTCTGGCCCACCTGGTAGACACCGCGGACGATGCGGGTGATCGCACCGTGCCGGACGAGAGCGGAGCGGCGGTCCGGCGAGAGTCCCTCGTCGTCGCACTGGTCGCTCGAGACCAAGCCCTCCTGCAGGGCGGCAAGCTCGACGAGGCGGTCGGGAACGGGACGGGGAGCGCGCACGGGAGTAGCCGACACGGTGGCACGGCCGCGCGGTGAGCAGCGGTCGTCGGCTGTGGATCGCCGGCCACGGAGTGGTGGCTGTGGACGAGCCGCACCCGCCGCTCATCCCGCCGAACGCACCTTTGGTCGGCTGAAACCGCGGTTTCAGCCGACCAAAGGTGCGTTCGGCGGGAGAAGCGAGAGGGGGAAGAGGTCAGAGGCGGGCGGCGACGAGCTCCGCGATCTGGACGGCGTTGAGGGCAGCCCCCTTGCGCAGGTTGTCGTTGCTGACGAACAGCGCCAGCCCGCGCCCGCCGGGCACGCTCTGGTCCGCCCGGACCCGCCCGACGAAGCTCGGGTCCGCACCGGCCGCGGCGAGCGGCGTCGGCACGTCGGCCAGGACCACGCCCGGCGCGCCCGCCAGCAGCTCGACCGCGCGCTCCGGCGTGATCGGCCGCTCGAACTCCGCGTTGATCGCCAGGGAGTGGCCCGTGAACACGGGCACCCGGACGCACGTGCCGGAGACCAGCAGGTCCGGCAGCCCGAGGATCTTGCGCGACTCGTTGCGGAGCTTCTGCTCCTCGTCGGTCTCGCCCGACCCGTCGTCGACGATCGAGCCCGCGAGCGCGACCACGTTGAACGCGATCGGCGCGACGTACTTCTGCGGCGCCGGCAGCGTGACGGCGCCGCCGTCGTGCGTGAGCGCCTTCGCGTCCTGGGTGACGGCCGCGCGCACCTGCCCGTCGAGCTCGTCGACGCCGGCGAGCCCGCTGCCGGACACCGCCTGGTACGTGCTGACCACGAGCCGCGCCAGGCCCGCCTCGTCGCTCAGCACCTTGAGCACGGGCATCGCGGCCATGGTGGTGCAGTTGGGGTTCGCGATGATCCCCTTGCGCGCGTCCGCGACCGCCTCCGGGTTGACCTCGCTGACCACGAGCGGGACGTCGGGGTCCATCCGCCAGGCGGAGGAGTTGTCGACGACGACGGCGCCCGCCGCGGCGAAGCGCGGCCCCTGCGCCTTGGACGTCGCGCCGCCCGCGGAGAACAGGGCGATGTCGATGCCGCTGAGGTCGGCGGTCGCGACGTCCTCGACGACGACGTCCTCCCCCTTCCACGGCAGCACCCGCCCCGCCGAACGGGCGGAGGCGAAGTACCGGATCGAGGCGACCGGGAAGTCCCGCTCCTCGAGGATGCGCCGCATCACGGCGCCGACCTGCCCGGTCGCACCGACGACGGCGACGCTCACCCCCGCGCGCCCGTTGCTGCTCTCGCTCACGCTCACCGCCCCGTCCCGCCGTACACCACGGCCTCGACGTCCTCGGCGTCCAGCCCGAACGCGGTGTGCACGGCGCGCACGGCCTCGTCGAGCTCGTCGGCCCGGGTGACCACGGAGACGCGGATCTCCGAGGTCGAGATCATCTCGATGTTGATGCCGGCGTCGCGGAGCGCGCCGAAGAGCTTCGCGGAGACGCCCGGGTGGGACCGCATCCCGGCGCCGACCAGCGAGAGCTTGCCGATCTGGTCGTCGTACTGCAGGGACGCGAAGCCGATCTCGCCGCGGACGGCGTCGAGCGCCGTCGTCGCCGTGTGGCCGTCGGCGGCCGGGAGCGTGAAGGAGATGTCCGTGAGGCCCGTCTGGGCGGCCGACACGTTCTGCACGATCATGTCGATGTTGCAGCCGGCCCCGGCGACGACCTCGAAGATCCGGGCCGCGGTGCCGGGCACGTCCGGCACCCCGACCACCGTGATCTTGGCCTCGCTCCGGTCGTGCGCGACGCCCGAGATGATCGGGTCTTCCATCTGTCCATCTCCCTCGTTGCCGGAAGCGGTGACCAGCGTGCCGGTGTGGGCGGAGAAGCTCGACCGCACGTGGATGGGGACGTTGTTGCGACGCGCGTACTCGACGCACCGCAGGACCAGCACCTTCGCGCCGCTCGCGGCGAGCTCGAGCATCTCCTCGTAGGTGATGCGCTCGAGCTTGCGGGCGGCGGGCACGACGCGGGGGTCGGCCGTGAAGACGCCGTCGACGTCGGTGTAGATCTCGCAGACGTCGGCGCGGAGCGCGGCGGCGAGGGCGACGGCGGTCGTGTCCGACCCGCCGCGGCCGAGCGTCGTGACGTCGTTGGAGTCGAGGTTGACGCCCTGGAAGCCGGCGACGATGGCGACGGCGCCCTCGGCGACGCAGCGCTCGATCCGCCCGGGCGTGACGTCGATGATGCGGGCCTTGCCGTGGGCGCCGTCGGTGATGACGCCGGCCTGCTGCCCGGTGTACGCGTGCGCGCCGACGCCCATGGCCTGGATCGCCATGGCGAGCAGGGCCATGGAGATCCGCTCGCCGGCGGTGAGGAGGATGTCCATCTCGCGCTTCGGCGGCAGGGGGGTGACCTGGTTGGCGAGGTCGATGAGCTCGTCCGTCGTGTCCCCCATGGCCGAGACGACGACGACGACGTCGTTGCCCGCGCGCTTCGTCTCGACGATCCGCTTGGCGACGCGCTTGATGCTGGCCGCGTCCGACACGGACGAGCCACCGTACTTCTGCACGATCAGGGCCACTGGATCTCCGGGGGATGCGGGTCAGTCGTTGACGGCGGGTCGGGGCGGAGCCCGGACGAGTCTAGGCGGTCACGCCTGGGACGTCGGACGGCCGTGGTGCCGTCCGACGTCGGTCCGCCCGAGCGCGCCCTACGGGTGCAGGGCGTCGAACTCGGCGTCGGCGGCGACCTCGTCGTCGACGTCGAGGCGCAGGTGCGCGAGCACGCTCAGCAGGACGCGCAGCGCGTTGGCGGCAGCGTCGCCCCACGCCGAGACGTAGGAGAACTGCCACCACCACAGGGCTTCGAGGACGTGCCCGGCCCGGTAGTGCGTCAGGCCCTGCGTCAGGGCCTGCGCGATCGCGGCGAGGTCCCCGGACAGCGCGCCGACGCCGACCGACCCCCCCAGGAGCGGGTCCGTGACCAGCGTGTACTCGTCGATGCCCTCGAGGAGGTTGGCGAGGCCGGAGCGCAGCGGCTCGACGTCGGGGTCGGGGCCGTCGTCGGGCTCGAAGCGCTCGTCGGGGACGACGTCGGTGATCGCCCCGAGGCGGGACCCGGCCGCGACGACGTCGGAGACGGCGAGCAGGAGGAGTGGGATCGCCGAGTCGGGGACGGCACCGGAGGCGACCTCGGTGAGCGTCGTGAGGTAGCGCTCCGACTCGACGGCGGTCGCCGCAGCGAGCGTCAGGAGGTCGTCGCTGACGCGGAGCCGGTCGGCGACGAGGCGCGTGGGCGTCTCGGTGACCGGCGTGGTCCTGGTCTCCTCAGGCATCGATCAGTCGCCTCCCTTCGAACGCGCGGCCGAGGGTGACCTCGTCCGCATACTCCAGGTCCCCGCCGACGGGCAGGCCCGAGGCCAGGCGGGACACGGTCAGCCCGAGCGGCTTGAGGAGCCGCGCGAGGTAGGTCGCGGTGGCCTCGCCCTCGACGTTCGGGTCGGTCGCGATGATCACCTCGGTGATCTGGCCGTCGGCGAGCCGGCTCATGAGCTCGCGGATCCGCAGGTCGTCCGGGCCGACGCCGTCGATCGGGTTGATGGCGCCGCCGAGCACGTGGTACCGGCCGCGGAACTCCCGGGTGCGCTCGATGGCGACGACGTCCTTGGGCTCCTCGACGACGCACAGCGCCGTCGGCTGGCGCCGCGGGTCGCGGCAGATCCGGCAGAGGCGCTCCTCGGCGATGTTGCCGCAGACCTCGCAGAACTTGACGCGCGCCTTGACCTCGGTGAGGGCGGCGGCGAGCCGGGCCACCTCGTCCGGGTCCGCGCGCAGCACGTGGAACGCGATGCGCTGGGCGCTCTTGGGACCGATGCCGGGCAGGCGCCCGAGCTCCTCGATCAGGTCCTGGACCGCGCCCTCGTACACGTGCCCAGCCTACGGTGCGCCCGGCGGACGGGGCCCGCCCGGGCCGAGAGAGATCTCGTCGATGACCGTGCCGCCGAGGAGCTTCTCGACCAGCGGAGCGCCGATGAGGGAGGAGTCGTCGAGGTCGGGGTCGTCGAGGCTCGGCTCGTCCTCCGGCGGCTCCCACTCGGGCGGCTCCCACTCGGGGGGCTCCGGCGGGGTCGGCGCGTGCTGCACGGCCGGACGCCGGTTGCCGGTCGGCCGGCCTCCTGCGGGCGGCGTCGTCGACGGCGCCCGGTCGGCACCCGGACGCGGTGCGGCAGCCGGCCCAGCAGCG
>JBDIAU010000127.1:0-6094 GCA_039812565.1 Beutenbergiaceae bacterium | reverse complement strand
CCCACAGTGCTTTGTTCCGACCTGCTGATCTGCGCAAATGCACCGCGTTTAGTCGTCCAGAGTGCGCGACTACCTGGACTGAGCGTCGGACCCTGGACCGAGTCAGGCAGCCCCGGCACCCTCAACGGGTGTCGGGGCTCGCTCGTCGCCGGCTGCGATCCCGGGACGGATGGCAGTAGCGCGGAACAGCGGAAGGGTGGAGCATAGGACGCGCTACGGCTGGACGCTGCCCCGCCCGGCCGCGCGCATCGATTGCTCAAGGGGGAGCGACGTGCCGAACGCAGTGATGATCGCGCCAGCAATGACGACCGTCGAGCGCCGTCCGTGGTGGGCAGCGCAACCGTGGGAGTGCGGCGCACTGCCGTGGGACGTCCCCACGGTGGCGGCCCCGCTGCCGCCGCTACGCCTCGCGCGCGCCTCCTGACGGCGGCACTCGCCTCCTCGAGGCGGCGCGCGCGTCCCGACGCGGCACGCCCACGCGTGCCGCCGCTCGGGCGTCGGCTCGCGGTCTCAGGCCGTCGATGCGGCGCCGACCGCGACCTTCTCGAGCTCGCCCGCGAGCAGGGCGGCGATGTCGGTGTCCAGGAACAGGTCTGACTCGTCGACGTCGACCGAGACCGGCCTGCGTCGCGACACTCGGATCATGGCGGCCACATTAGGCCGGTCCCCTTAGGACCCCCGACCAGGGACACGCCCGACGGTGCGTCCGTGCGGTTTCGGGACCGCACGGTGCATGCCGACGTGTCCGCGAGGTGTGCCCGCCGCTGTGGTGGAACTCGCGGGGACGTCGTTGAGGGATCGGCCCCGCACGTCTGCGGAGACTCTCGCTCTCGGAGCCCGCACACTCGTCGCGGCTGCGATAAGCGTTCACGGAGGACGTCCGATACAGCGAGTGCAGACAGAACCATCTGCTGCGCGCCCTTGTGCGAAAGGCCTCGACCGAGGAGGAAGAAGTTGAAGCGGATTCTGGTTTCATCGGCGTTCATCGCCGCTGCGGTGTTCGGCCTCGCGGCGTGCGCCAGCCCGGAACCGACCGTCAAGGCGCCGACGAGCGACGAATCCGCCTCGTCCGAGACGGAGGGCGGCGACACGACGCAGGACGCCGCCGAGGACGACGGTGCCGAGGCGGACGACACGAGCGCTGCCGTCGGGACGAGGGAGAACCCAGCTCCGGCCGGCTCAACCGTCAAGCTGGGCGAGTACACGGTGTCGCTGGGGGCGACGGCGACGAACGCCAATGACGCGATCGCGGCCGAGAACCAGTTCAACGAGGCGCCGGTGACAGGGCGGCAGTTCGTGATGGTCCCCGTCACGGCCACGTACAACGGGAGCGAGAGCGGCCTGCCTTGGCTCGACCTGTCCGTCAACTTCGTAGGTTCCGCCGGGAACACCTATGGTGGCAGCGGCTCGACGGACGACTACTGCGGCGTCATTCCCGTCGCGTTGTCGGACCAGGGCGAGATCTACGGCGGCGCAACGAGCGCAGGGAACGTCTGCGTCTCCGTCCCCTCGGCAGAGATCGAGGGCGGGACGTGGGTGGTGGAGGAGTCGCTCTCGTTCGACGACTCCAAGGTCTTCTTCGCTCTGAAGTAGCGACCGCACCCGCGTTGCGGCACCGCCCGGAGACGCGCGAGGGCCCGACCGCTGTGCGGTCGGGCCCTCGCGGAGGTCGAGGGCGGGCCGTTCAGCCGGCCGCGAGCTCGTCGAGCAGGCGGTCGGTCTCGTCGTCGACGCGGATGGCGACCTCGCGGAGAGCATCGCCGTGCTTGCGTCCGTGGTGGGCGCAGAACAGGAGCTCGCCGGAGGCGAGGACGACCCGGACGTAGGCGCGTGCGCCACACCGGTCGCAGCGGTCAGCGGCCGTGAGCTTCTCGGTGAGAGTCGCGTTCATGCATCCATAGAACCACCCGCGTGTGACAGTCTCGTCACGGCCAGGGGTCGGTTCGCTGAACGCGTAGCGGGCCGGGACGGTCCGCCGGCAGGCGCGCCGAGGCCGACGAGGCAGCGCCCGCACCTACCATGACGGCGTGTCGACTGCCCCGGACTCGAGCTACACCGCCCGCCACCTGTCCGTCCTGGAGGGCCTCGAGGCGGTCCGCAAGCGCCCCGGCATGTACATCGGCTCGACCGACTCGCGCGGCCTCATGCACTGCCTCTGGGAGATCATCGACAACGCCGTCGACGAGGCCCTCGAGGGCCACGGCCGCCGGATCGAGGTCGTCCTGCACCCCGACGCCTCCGTCGAGGTGCGGGACGAGGGCCGTGGGATCCCCGTCGACACCGTGAAGGCGCTCGGCCTGTCCGGGGTCGAGGTGGTCTTCACCAAGCTGCACGCCGGCGGCAAGTTCGGCGGTGGCTCGTACGCCGCCTCCGGCGGCCTCCACGGCGTCGGCGCGAGCGTGGTCAACGCCCTCTCTGCCCGCCTGGACGTCGAGGTCGACCGGGAGGGCAAGACCCATCGGATGACGTTCTGCCGCGGGGAGCCGGGCACGTTCGACGACCACCTCGGGCGCACCCCCGACTCGCCCTTCACGCCGTTCACGGACCGTTCGACGCTCACGGTCACCGGCCGCGTCCCGAAGGCGCGCACCGGCACCCGGGTGCGGTACTGGGCCGACCGGCAGATCTTCCCCGCGGCGTCGACCTTCTCCTACGACGAGCTCCTCACCCGCGCGCGGCAGACGTCGTTCCTCGTCCCCGGCCTCGAGCTCGTGGTGCGCGACGAGCGGCGCCTCCCGGGCACGCCGGGTGAGGGCGGGGTGGTCGAGGAGACCTTCCGGCACGACGGCGGCATCGTCGACTTCGTCGAGTTCCTCGCGCAGGACGCCCCCGTGACCGACACGTGGCGCCTCCTCGGCACGGACACGTTCCTCGAGACCGTCCAGCAGCTCGACGCCCAGGGTCACCTCGTGCCCGTCGAGGTCGAGCGCACGTGCGAGGTCGACATCGCCCTGCGCTGGGGGAGCGGCTACGAGACGGAGCTGCGCTCCTTCGTCAACATCATCGCCACGCCCAAGGGTGGCAGCCACGTGGCCGGCTTCGAGCAGGCGCTCCTGCGGACGATCCGCAAGCAGGTCGAGCTCAACGCCCGCCGGCTGAAGATCACCGCCAAGGAGGGGAACGACCGCGTCGAGAAGGACGACGTCACCGCCGGGATGACCGCCGTCGTGACCGTCCGCGTCGCCGAGCCGCAGTTCGAGGGCCAGACCAAGGAGGTGCTCGGCACCGCGCCCGTGCGGGGCATCGTCGCCAAGGTCGTCGAGCGCGAGCTGACCGAGCTCCTCACCTCCGTCAAGCGGACGGAGAAGGCCCAGTCGGCCGCCCTCCTCGAGAAGGTGGTCGGCGAGATGCGCGCGCGGGTCACGGCGCGCGTCCACAAGGAGATCTCCCGGCGCAAGACGGCGCTCGAGAGCTCGACGCTCCCGTCCAAGCTCGCCGACTGCCGCACGGACGACGTCGCCCGCTCCGAGCTCTTCATCGTCGAGGGCGACAGCGCGCTCGGGACCGCCAAGCTCGCTCGGATGTCCGACTTCCAGGCCCTGCTGCCCATCCGCGGCAAGATCCTCAACGTCCAGAAGGCGTCCGTCGCGGACATGCTCAAGAACGTCGAGTGCGCGGCCATCATCCAGGTGGTCGGCGCCGGCTCCGGGCGGACGTTCGACCTCGACTCCGCGCGCTACGGCAAGGTCATCCTCATGACGGACGCCGACGTCGACGGCGCCCACATCCGCACCCTCCTGCTCACGCTCTTCTTCCGCTACATGCGCCCCCTGGTCGAGGCCGGACGCGTCTACGCGGCCGTCCCCCCGCTGCACCGGGTCGAGGTCTCGGGCTCGGGCGGCCGGCGGGGCGAGGTCGTCTACACGTACAGCGAGGCCCAGCTCCACCAGCTGCTCGCCCGCCTCGAGCGGTCCGGGCGCCGGTACAAGGAGCCCATCCAGCGGTACAAGGGTCTCGGCGAGATGGACGCCCACCAGCTGGCGGAGACCACGATGGACCCGACCAAGCGAACCCTGCGGCGCATCCGCGTGCAGGACGTCGAGGCGGCTGCGTCGGCCGAGGGCGTCTTCGAGCTGCTGATGGGCAACGAGGTCGGACCGCGCAAGGACTTCATCGTCGCGGGTGCCCAGGACCTGGACCGGGACCGGATCGACGCCTGAGGCCGCGCGGCGACTTCGGCAGCGTTCGGCGGTTCGTCCGCCCGTTGGATGGCCCGGAGGGCTCCGTGTTCCGTACTGTCGCGTCATGAGCACGCCGTCGGCCCACCACGGTGGTGGGCCCCCGCCGCTCGCCCTGCGCGCCCAGGCGCCGGGCGTCCTCCGGGAGCCGCCCGCCCTCCTCGGGCTGGCGTGGCGTCCCCTGGCGCCCGGAGACCTCGACGCCCTCGCGGCGCTGATCGCCCGCATCGAGGCGCACGACAACCCTCCCTACCGGACCACGCGCGACGAGGCGGGCGAGCACCTCGACGGCGCGGGCACGGACCCGCGTCTCGACACGCTCGGAGGCTTCGACCACGCCGGGGAGCTCCGCGCCTACGCCGTCGTCCGGCGCTCGCCCGGGGACCTGCGCACCGTCCGGGCGTTCCTCGAGGGCGGCGTCGACCCGCTGTGGCGCCGCCGCGGCGTGGGGACCGCCCTGCTCGCCTGGCAGACCGCGCGCGCCCGGCAGGTCCTCGCGGCGAGCGGCCGGGAGGTGCCGGCGCGGATCGCGACGTTCGTGGACGACGGCGCGCAGGGCAAGGCCGAGATCCTCGCCGCCGCGGGCTTCGCGCCCCGCCGCTACTACGTGGACATGCGCCGGGACCTGCACGAGCCGATCCCGGCGGTGCTCCTGCGCGACGGCCTCGTCCTCGTCACGTGGTCGCCCGAGCTCGACGACCAGGTCCGGCGCGCGCACAACGACGCGTTCGCCGACCACTGGGGCTCCGAGCCGCACACGCCGGAGACGTGGCAGGAGGGGCGGACGTGCTTCGCCCCCGCGTGGAGCTTCGTGGTGCTCGACCGCTCGAACGACCGCTCCCCGGTGGCCGGCTACCTCCTCTCGAGCCGCTACGAGCAGGACTGGCCGACGCTCGGCTACAGCGAGGGCTACATCGACCTCCTCGGCGTCCGGCGCGAGTGGCGCGGCAAGCGCGTCGCGACGGCGCTCCTGACCCAGGCGATGCGGGCCTACGCCGCGGAGGGCATCGAGTACGCGGGCCTCGGCGTCGACACCGAGAACCCGAGCGGGGCGTTCGGCATCTACTCGGCCCTCGGCTTCGAGCCCACCCACCGCTCGACGATGTACAGCCTCGAGCTCTGAGAGCGCCGGACCCGCCGACGGGGGCGGGCCGGCGGCGTCAGCCGATCCCGGCGACGGGCTGCGGCACCGGGCTGCCCGAGCCGTCGCGGTGCGGGTTCGGGGCCGGCAGATCGATGGGCTGACCGCCCGCGCCGGCGGCGCGCGCCGGCGCGGGGCCGACCCAGGCCACGTCGAGGCGGTCCTCGCCGCGCAGGAACCGGTGGGCGCGGACGCCGCCGGTGGCGCGTCCCTTGGGCGGGTAGAGCGACAGCGGGGTGACCTTGGCGGTGCCGGCGACGGTCCCGGGCAGGGCGTCGCTGCTGCCCGCGACGGTCACGACGACGGCGTCCTCGAGCGCGTCGGCGGGGACGACGGCGAAGCCGACGACGCGGGCGCCGTCGCCGAGCCGGATGCCGGCCATCCCGGCGGCGGCCCGCCCCTGGGGCCGGACGGCGGCGGCGCCGAAGCGCAGGAGCTGGGCGTCGTCGGCGAGCAGGACGATCTCGTCGCCGTCGGCGGCCGCGGCGGCTCCGACCACCTCGTCGCCCTCCTTGAGGGTGATGACCTCCCACGCGTCCCGGGCGGGCGGGCGCTCCGGCGCGACGCGCTTGACCTGGCCGTGCGCGGTCGCGAGCGCGAGGGGTGGGGCGTCGTCGTCGAGGCGGGCGAGCCCGACCACCCGTTCGCCCGGCTCGAGGACGGCGAGCTCGGTCACGGGCACCGCGCCGGACAGTGCGGGCGCGCCGTCGGTCGGCGGCAGGGCGGGCGCGTCGAGGGCCTCGACCCGCACGAGCCTGCCGCGGCTCGTGACCAG
>JBDIAU010000126.1:0-6122 GCA_039812565.1 Beutenbergiaceae bacterium | reverse complement strand
GCCGGCCCGTCCGCGGCGAGGCCGCCGCAGTGCTCGGCGACCGTCTGGAGGTCGGCGAGCACCTGGCACGGGTGGAACTGGTCGGTGAGGGCGTTGACCACCGGCACCCCGACGTGGGCGGCCATCTCGTCGATCCGCGACTGGTCGTACGTCCGCCAGACGACGGCCGACACCTGCCGGGCCAGCACGCGGGCGGTGTCCGCGACCGACTCGCGCTGGCCGATGCGGGCGAGCGTGCCGTCGACGGCGAGGCAGTACCCGCCGAGCTCGGCGATCCCGACGGCGAACGAGACCTGCGTGCGCAGCGTCGGCTTGTCGAGCAGCAGGGCGACGGCGCGCGGGCCCTCGAGCGGGCGCCACGCCAGCGGCTCCGCCTTGATCCGCAGGGCGAGATCCAGGACCTCCCGCTGCTCGGCGGGCGTCAGGTCGTCGTCGCGCAGGAAGTGCCGGGGCATCAGGAGACCTCCGGGTCGGCGGCGGCGAGCGCCGAGTCGAGGATCCCCGGCAGCGCCTCGACGAACGAGGCGGCCTGGGCGTGGGTCAGGACGAGGGGCGGGGCGAGCCGGATCGCGCCCGGCGCCACCGCGTTCACGATGAATCCGGCCTCGAGCGCGGCCGTCGCCACCGCCGGGGCGACGGGCCGGGCCAGCTCGACGGCGAGGAGCAGCCCCTCGCCGCGGGCGCCGGCGACCAGCGGGTGCTCGAGCGCGCGCAGCGCGCCCACGAACCAGGCCCCCAGCTCGCGGACGTGCGCGAGCAGGCCGTCGCGCTCGATGACGTGGATCGTCGCGAGCGCGGCCGCCGCGGCGACGGGGTTGCCGCCGAACGTCGTGCCGTGCTGGCCGACGCCGAGGAGTGAGCCGGCACGCTCGCCGTACGCGATGACGGCGCCGATCGGGAAGCCGCCGCCGAGCCCCTTGGCGAGGGTCACGACGTCCGGCACCACGCCGCCGCCCAGGTGCGGGACCCGGTGCGCGAGCCACTCCCCCACCCGGCCCATGCCGGTCTGGACCTCGTCGAGGACGAGCAGCGCGCCGTGCGCCGTCGTCAGCTCGCGGGCCGCGGCCAGGTACCCCGCCGGGAGGCTGCGCACGCCCGCCTCGCCCTGGATCGGCTCGACGACGACGGCGGCGACGTCGTCGTCCATCGCGGCGGCCAACGCGTCGACGTCGCCGAACGGCAGGTGCTCGACGCCGCCGGGCAAGGGCTCGAACGGCGCCCGGTACGCGAGCTTGTGCGTGAGCGCGAGCGCGCCCATGGTCCGCCCGTGGAACGCGCCCTCGAGCGCGAGGACGCGGGGCCGGCCGGTGCGGCGCGCCATCTTGAACGCGGCCTCGTTCGCCTCGGTGCCGGTGTTCGCGAGGAACACCCGGGACCCGGCCGGGGCGCCGCCCTCGGCGGCCAGCTCCAGGAGACGCTCGGCGAGGGTGATCTGCGTCGGGGTCGCGAAGAAGTTGGAGACGTGCCCCAGGGTGCCCATCTGCGCGGCGACGGCGCTGACCAGGGTCGGGTGGGCGTGACCGAGGGCGTTGACGGCGATCCCGGCGAGGAGGTCGAGGTACCGGTGGCCCGCGACGTCCCACACGTACGCGCCCTCGCCGCGCACGAGCACGCGCTGCGGCGCGCCGAACGTGCCCATGAGCGCCTCGCTGTAGCGCGACGTCCACGCCGCGGCCGACGCCGCGCCGGCGGGGACGGCCGCCGCGCCCGCGAGAGCCGCCGTGAGGTCGACGCCCGCCGCCCCCGGCGACCCGGGCAGCCCGGCGTTCATGCCCCGCTCCGATCGGCCGTGACCTCGGGAAGAACCATCGTGCCCACGCCCTCCGAGGTGAAGATCTCCAGCAGCATGGCGTGCGGCTGCCGGCCGTCGATCACGTGCGCCTGCGGCACCCCGCCCTGGACGGCGCGCACGCACGCCTCCATCTTCGGCACCATCCCCGACTCCAGGCCCGGCAGCATCTCCGTGAGCTGCTGCACGCCGATGCGCCGGATCAGGGAGGACCGGTCCGGCCAGCTCGCGTAGAGCCCCTCGACGTCGGTGAGCAGGATGAACTTCTGGGCCGCGAGGGCGACGGCGAGCGCGGACGCCGCCGTGTCGGCGTTCACGTTGAGCACCTGGCCGGGGCTGGCCAGGTCCGGGGCGACCGTCGAGACCACGGGGATCCGCCCCGCGGCCAGGATGTCCTCGACCGCCGCCGGGTTCACCTCGACGACGTCGCCCACCAGGCCGACGTCCACCGGCTCGCCCTCGACCACGGCCGGCCGGCGCACGGCGCGCAGCAGCCCCCCGTCCTCGCCCGAGAGGCCGACGGCGTGCGGCCCGCGCGCGTTGAGGAGGTTGACCAGCTCACGCGACACCTGCCCGGTCAGGACCATCCGCACGACGTCCATGACCTCGGGCGTCGTCACCCGGAAGCCACCCCGGAACTCCGAGTCGATCGAGAGCCGCTTGAGCATCGCGCTGATCTGCGGACCCCCGCCGTGGACGACGACGGGGCGCAGGCCCACCTGCCGCAGGAAGAGGATGTCCTCGGCGAAGGCGCGCTTCAGCGCGTCGTCGATCATCGCGTTGCCGCCGTACTTGACGACGACGATGGCCCCCGAGAACCGCTCCAGCCAGGGCAGCGCCTGGATGAGGACCTCAGCCTTCTGGAAGGGGAAGAGGTCCGTCTCGGTGTTGAAATAGAACTCGTCGGGGACGGAGGGCGTGCTCATCGCGGACCTCGCTCGCTCGCCGGGGTGGTCGTCTCGACGCGCCGGGTGGTCACGTCGAGTAGGCGCTGTTCTCGTGCACGTAGGCGTGCGTCAGGTCGTTCGCCCAGAGGGTCACCTGAGCGCCGCCGCCGGTGTGGAGGTCGACGTCGACGTGCACGTCGCGTGTCGACGCGAGGTCGACGAGCGTCCGGTCCTCGCCGACGCCGCCCGCCCGGCACACCCGGACGCCGTTGATGCTCACGTCGATGCGGTCGGCGTCGAAGCGCGCCACGGACTCCGGGACCGTGCCGACGGCCGAGAGCACCCGGCCCCAGTTCGGGTCGTTGCCGTACACGGCGGCCTTGAAGAGGTTGGACCGGGCGACGGCGCGCGCCACCGGCAGGGCCTCGTCCTCGCTCATCGCGTCGCGGACGGTGATGGCGATGTCGTGGCTGGCGCCCTCGGCGTCGGCGATGAGGCCACGGGCGAGCTCCGCGCAGGCCCGGGTCAGCGCCTCGGCGAAGCGCTCGGGCTCGGGCGTCACGCCGCTCGCGCCCGAGGCCAGGAGCAGGACCGTGTCGTTCGTCGACATGCAGCCGTCGGAGTCGATGCGGTCGAAGGTGACCCGAGCGGCAGCCCGCAGGGCGCCGTCGGCCAGCTCCGGCGTGACGACGGCGTCGGTCGTGAGGACGCACAGCATGGTCGCGAGGCCCGGGGCGAGCATCCCCGCGCCCTTCGCCATCCCGCCGACGCTCCAGCCCTCCGCGGCCACGTGCGTCAGCTTCGGGACGGTGTCCGTCGTCATGATCGCGTGCGCCGCGTCGAGGCCGCCGTCCCCCGCGAGGCGGGCGGCGGCGTCGTCGACCCCGGCGAGCAGCGCGGGCATGTCCAGGCGCAGCCCGATGAGGCCGGTCGAGCAGACCGCCACGTCCCCGGCCGACGTGTCGAGGACCGCGGCGACGTGCTCGGCCGTGCGGTGCGTGTCCGCGAAGCCGTCCGGGCCGGTGCACGCGTTGGCGCCGCCGGAGTTGAGCACGACGGCGTGCACGACGCCGTCGGCGACCACCTGCCGCGACCACACCACGGGCGCCGCGACCACGCGGTTGCTGGTGAAGACCCCCGCACCCACGCGCAGCGGCCCGTCGTTGACGACGAGGGCGACGTCCTTCTTCCCCGAGCTCTTGAGACCGGCCGGGACGCCGGCCGCCCGGAACCCGGCCGGCGAGGTGACGGTCACGGAGCCACCCCCACGGTCGTCAGGCCGAGCGCCTCCGGCAGGCCCAGCGCGAGGTTCATGGACTGCACGGCCGCGCCGGCCGTCCCCTTGACGAGGTTGTCGATCGCTGTGACCGTGACGACACGCCCGGCGCGGAGGTCGACCGCCACCTGGACCAGGGCCGTGTTCGCGCCCGCCGCCGCGGCCGTCGTCGGCCACTGCCCCTCGGGCAGGAGCTGCACGAACGTCTCGTCGCCGTAGGCGTCCTCCCAGGCGGGACGCACGTCGGCGGCGTCGACGCCCGGGGCCAGGCGCGCCGTCGCCGTCGCGAGGATGCCCCGCGACATCGGCACGAGCGTGGGCGTGAAGGAGATCCGGACCTCGGCCGCGCCTGCGGCGAGGAGGTTCTGCTCGATCTCGGGGATGTGCCGGTGCACGCCGCCGACGGCGTACGGCAGCGCCGAGCCGAGACCTTCCGAGGCCAGCAGGTGCGTCTTGAGCGTCTTGCCCGCGCCGGAGTAGCCGTTGGCCAGGACCGCGACGAGGTCGGTGGGCTCGACGACGCCCGCCGCGACCCCGGGCTGGAGGCCCAGCGTGACGGCGGTGACGTTGCAGCCGGGCACCGCGACCCGCCGCACGCCCGGGAGCCGGTCGCGCTGCTTCCCGCCGCCGGCGAGGATCAGCTCCGGCAGGCCGTACGGCCACGAGCCCGCGTGGGCGTTGCCGTAAAAGGACTCCCAGGCGGTCGCGTCGGTGAGCCGGTGGTCGGCGCCGCAGTCGAGGACGAGGACGTCGCCCGGCAACGCCGCCGCGATCGCGCCCGACGCGCCGTGCGGCAGCGCCAGGACCACGACGTCGTGCCCCTCGAGGACGTCCGGCTCCGTGGGCGCCAGCACCCGGTCGGCGAGCGGGCGCAGGTGCGGGTGGTGGGCACCGAGCGGGTCGCCCGCGTTCCGGTGCGCCGTCACCGCGCCGATCTCGACCTCGGGGTGCGCCAGGAGCAGGCGGAGCACCTCGCCGCCCGCGTAGCCGCTCGCCCCCGCGACCGCCACTGTTACAGACATGCGCATAACCATACATGCGCGAGGCCGGGCCGGGCGTCACTCGCGCGGGTCTGTCCGCGCGCGGGTCTGTCCGCGCGCGGTTTGTCCGCGCGCGCAGCACCCCTGCCCCCCTCCCCCGCGAGTGCGACGTTGAGGGTGTCTCCGGCACCGAATGAGCCCCTGAACGTCGCACTCGGCAGAGAGCGCAGCAACCCGCTCAGCGCGAGTGCGACGTTGAGGGTGTCTCCGGCACCGAATGAGCCCCTGAACGTCGCACTCGGCGAGGATCGTGCGCGGGCGCCCGCGCCGGCCTGGGCGCAGACGGCGCGCGGGCAGGTGGGTGGGCGGGTGGGTGAGTGGGCGGAATGAAGGGCGGGAGCCGCCCGGTCAGCGGCCCGCGGCGGCGTCGCGGAGCACCGACGCGATGAGCGAGACCGTCGCGTCGAGGCGGGCGAACTGCGCGGCGTCCACGACGATCACCGTCCATCCCGCCGCCCGCATCGCGTTCAGGCGAGCACGATCGCGGGCCAGCCGCGAGGGCTCGTCGTGATGAGCGCCGTCGTACTCGACGATGACGCGGAGCTCGGGCCAGCCGAGGTCGCCCCTCCCGACGAACCGCCCGGCGCGGTCTCGCACGACCACCTGCGTCGTCGGGCGAGGGAGCCCGGCGAGCACGAGGGCGACACGCAGGGCCGACTCGCGTGGCGACTCCGCGCCGTCGTCGACGAGGTCCAGCGCGGGTCCGACGCGGGTGATCCAGCGCGCGCCGCGGTGCACCCGAGCGACCGCCTCGACGTCGGACCGCCGGACGCCCGTCGCTCGGACGAGGGCGTCGAGCTGCGGGACCGCGCGGTCCGGCAGTGCGCCGCGGGCGACGTCGAACGCGGTGCGAGCCGGCGACGTCGCCCGCCCGAACGGCGTCAGCGCGACCTCGTCGGGCTCGACGACGACGCCGCGGACACGCAGGTGGGTGCGGGTCCGGACCCGGCGGTCCGGGGGGAGGTAGACCTCGACCGGCTCGTCAGGCCCGGCCAGCTCCGCCCCCAGGGCGTAGAGCGCGCTCCGTCCGCCGAGGACGGCGTCGGGCAGGAGGCACCGAACCGCGCGGATCCAGCCGCCGTGGGTGGTCGGGGTCGACGTCGCGTGCACGCCACGCAGGAGACCGACGA
>JBDIAU010000125.1:0-6125 GCA_039812565.1 Beutenbergiaceae bacterium | reverse complement strand
GGGACGTGGGCGAGGTCCGACGCCGCCCCCTCCCCCGCGACGAGGAGGGCCGACTTCAGCCCGGCGAGGCTCCACGCCTTCGACGCGGAGACGAGCACCACGCCCCGCTCGGCGCCGGGCACGGAGAGGTACGGCACGAACGCCGCGCCGGGCAGCTCCACGGGCGCGTGGATCTCGTCGGCGATCACCCGCACGCCGTACCGGTCCGCGAGGCGGGCCACGGCGGCCAGCTCCGCGGCGGTGTGGGCCGTGCCGGTCGGGTTCTGCGGGTTGCACAGCAGGTACGCGGCGGGCCGGGGGCCGCCGTCGGCGCCGGCGAACGCGGCCTCGAGCGCGGGCAGGTCGAGGCGCAGGTCGGCGCCGAGCGGCACGGGGAGCACGCGGCGGCCGGCGTACTCCGTGTACCCGACGAACGGCGGGTACACCGGCGGGTTCACCACGACGGCGTCGCCCGGCTCGGTGAGCAGGCGCAGCGCCTCGACGATGCCGAGCATGACGTCCGTGACGAGGCGCATCCGCGCGGGCTCGGGCCGCCAGCCCCAGCGCTGCGCGGCGAAGTCGGCGAAGGCCTCCTGGTAGGCGGCCCCGCGCGGGTAGCCGGTGTCCCCGCGCCGCATCGCGTCGCCCACCGCGCGCACGATCGGCTCGGCGAGCTCGACGTCCATCTCGGCGACCCACAGCGGCAGCACGTCCGGCGGGTAGACCTGCCACTTCATGCTGGTGCGGCGGCGGAGCTCCTCGAGCGGGACGGACAGCGGGTCGAGGGTCGGAGCGCTCACGCGCCGAACCGTACGGCGCTGCGCAGGCGCACGCCACCGAACCCCGCGGCGCCGGCGGCGGCCGTGAAGCGGTCGAGCACGATGTCGACGATCCGCCGGTCCGGGGCCAGGGGCGCCGTCACGACGTCGGCGCCCGCCTCGGTCAGCCGGGTCTGGAAGAAGCCCGGCGCCAGCAGGTACGACGCGACGACCACCCGGGCGGCGCCCGCGTCGCGGGCGGCGGCGACCGCCTCCGCGACCGTCGGCCGGGACGCCGAGCAGTACCCGACGGAGACCGGGCCGGCGTGGACCTCGGCGAGCGCCGCGGCCACCCCCTCGACGGGTTCCCGGGCGCGGGGGTCGCTGGACCCGGCGGCCGCGACGACGACGGCGTCCGCGGGCCCGGTGCCGGCCTCGGCGAGCCGGACGACGAGGAGGTCGACCAGCCGCGGGTCGGGCCCGAGCGGCGGCGCGGCGACGGCGCGGCCGGGGTGCGCGGCGACCGCCTCGGCGACGTCGACCTCCACGTGGTAGCCGATCGACAGCAGCAGCGGGACGACGACGACGCGGGCGTCGCCGTCGTGGTCCGCGAGGGCGCCGGCGACGACGTCGGGCAGCTCGGGCTCCTGGACGTCCACGTAGGCCTCGCGCACGTCCAGGTCCCGACGGAGCGCGCGGACGCGGGCCAGCACGGCCCGCGTCGTGGCCTGGCCGACCGGGTCGCGGGTCCCGTGCGCGCAGCCGACGAGCACCGGCGTGGTCACGCTCACCTCCGCAGTCCCGGGTCCCGCCCTGAGGTGGCGGGGCGTCCTCACGCTAGCCTCGCCAGGTTTCGTCCGGGTTGGCTGCGTGTTTCGGCAGGTGGGCCGCACAGTGCCACCCGGGTGTCAAGACGTACGCCCGTTTGGGTTCGAGTCGCGATGATCACACCACGATTCGGGCCCTATCGGGCAGCAAAGCGACTACAACGGACATGTGGACGTGACGAAGGTCGACATCGCCGACCGATGGCGCCAGTACCGGCGCGCCCGGGAGAGGGGAGAGGCGGAGGTGCACGCGTACGACCGGTACCTGCACCCGCGCACCCGGATCTCGGACGCGGACCTCAGCCGCGAGCTGGGCGGCGAGGTGCTCGAGAACGCCGAGTGAGCCGTCCGGCACGCGGACGGCGCCGCGTCCGGACGCGAGAGCCGCCGACCGCTCGATGCCACACTTCGAACATGACCTACGTCTCCCCTGCCAGTCCCGTCGGCGGGCCGGCGGGCTTCACGTACGCCGGGATCGTCGTCCGCGCAGCCCACGACGCCGTCGTCGCCGCACTTCAGGAGCTCCGCTACTCCGGCTACGTCGGGCCGCAGGAGGACGAGTGGGTCGTCCTCGTCCCCGGCCGCCCCCACGGCGCCGTCGCCGGCAGCGGCCGGACCTCCGCCGACCTCGCCCTCGAGCTCTCGACGGCGCTCGCGGCCCCGACCCTCGCCCTCCTCGTCGAGAACGACCGCCTTCTCCTGGCCTGGGCGTACGCGTCCGGAGAGCCGCTCGGCGAGTACGTCTCCGACCCGACGATCGCCCGCCCGTGGGACGACGAGGCCTCGCTGGAGCCGGAGGGCTCCGAGAACGCGCCCGCGATCGCCGTCGCGTTCGGCAGGCCCGACCTCGCCGAGAGCCTCGAGGCCCTGCTCGCCGAGGAGCTCGGCGAGAGCACGAACGAGTCCGAGCGGATGACCGCGCTGCTGCGCCTCCTCGGGATGCCCGACTGGCTGGTCGCGTCGACCAGCCTGCCGAAGGACGTCCCGGGCGGCCCGCGGGCCAAGGAGATGCTCAAGCTCGGGGCCGGCAAGGAGGGCGTGGCGGGCGCCGTCGACAACGCCGTCCGCGGGCTGGTCCGCAAGAAGAAGTAGGACCGCCCCGCGGGCTACCTCTGGTCCCCCGCGTCGACCGTCTCGCGCAGCTCCCGGCCCCGCTCGACGTCGCGCTCCGCCTTCTCCTGCCGCTTGCGGCTGGCGCTGGCGTCGCGCGGCGGCAGCTGGATGACCTCCTCCGCGACGATCCCGGCCTGCAGCTGGCGGGCGCGTTCGACCTCGGCGTCGACCTCGGCCCCGAGCAGCAGCGCGAGGTTGGAGATCCACAGCCAGAGCAGGAGGACGATGACGCCCGCGAGGGCGCCGTACGTGGCGTCGTAGCTGCTGAAGCGCGAGACGTAGAGCGCGAACAGGAACGACGCCACCGCCCAGACGACGATCGCGACGACCGCGCCGAGGCTGATCCAGCGGAACCTCGGCTGCCGGACGTTCGGCGTGGCGTAGTACAGGACCGCCACGACCATGACGACGACGGCGAGCACGACCGGCCACTTGACGACGCCCCACACCGTGACGCCCACGTCTCCCAGGCCGAGCGCGCGCCCGACGGCGCCCGCGACGGGCCCGCTGACCACGAGGCCGAGGGCGACGAGCGCCATGGCCGCCAGTGCGACGAGCGTGACGAGCAGGAGCTGCGGGCGGAGCTTCCAGACCGGGCGGCCCTCGTCGATCTCGTAGATCCGGTTCATCGCGCGGCCGAACGCCCCGACGAACCCCGACGCGGACCACAGGGCGCCCGCGAGGCCGAGCACGAGGCCGAGGCCGGCCGCCTGCCGCTCGGTCACCTGCTCGACGACGGTGCGCACCTGGTCCACCGCGTCCGGCGGGGCGAGGTCCGCGCCGATGTCGATCATCGCGTCGACGGCGGCGTCGCTCTGCCCGATGAGCGCGAGGAGCGAGACGAGGGCGATGAGCGCCGGCGCCAGGGCCAGCACGGCGTAGAAGGTGAGCGCCGCCGCCAGGTCCGTGACCTGGTCGGCCATCGACTCGCGGAGCGCCCGGCGCAGGGCGTACCGCCACGTGGCCCGGTGCAGCCGCGGGGGTGAGCTCGGCTTGGCCGGGTCGTCGGGGGCGGGCGCCCCCTCGCGCGCCGCGGCGCTCCCGACGTCGTCCGACAGCCGGGGAGCGTCGGCGGCGCCGCTGTCCGGACCGGCGTCGTCGTCGTGCCGCCCACCGTCGTCGGGTGCGGCGCCGTCGTCGGGACGGGCGTCGTCGTCGCGTGAGCGCGCGCGCCAGGGGAGTCTCATCTGCGGCTCCTCGCAGGGGGGTCGGGGCGTCGCACGGGTACCCGCGATCCGGCGCCTCTCACCTGCCGCGCCCCGACGGCGCCGCAGCCGTCAGTCGGCGTCCCAGAGCCGGCCACGCTCGGCCTGCACGGCACGCCAGACGGTGACGGCGAGGACGCCGCCGCCGATGACCCGCCGGTAGGGCGTCGTGCCGCGCAGCACCTCGTCCACGCTCCACCACACGACGAGCACGGTGCGGGCCCGATCGAGCCAGACGTCGGCCGTCGAGCCCGGCGCCACCACGTGGGTCGCGCGCAGGACCTTCCCGGTCGTCGTCAGCGCGCCCGCGGCCGTCAGCCGGGCGTTGGGCCGCTGGTAGAGGACCACCTTGCCGGTGGCCGGGTCGCGGAGCAGCCAGTCGACGGCGGCCCGGGCGCGGGCGACGGGCGTGCGGGCACGGGTCATGCCCGGACGGTACCCCGGGCGGCGGGCGGGACGCCCCCGTGCGGACCATCTCGGGGCGCGGAACCGGTGGCGCGGGGCGCCGTCGGCGAGGATGCTCGCCTCCGGGACGCGGGACGGGAGGTCGGATGACGGTCGGCGCACGCGCCGTGGCGAGCGCCGCAGCCCGACCACGACGTGTCGAGGCGCACGCCGTGGCATGGTCGGCGAGGACCGCGCCCCCACCCGGGGCTCGGCGCGTGCCCGCCGGGACCCGACGATCTGCGAGAGGGACGCCGTGAAGGTACTTGCGATCCTCGACGACCACCCGGGCGCCAGCGCGCGTGCGACGGCGCTCCTGCGGATCCTCGTCGAGCTCGTGTCCCGGCGCCCCGACGTCGAGATCACGCTCCTGCTCGACGGCCAGGCCCTGCGCCTCGCCGTCGGCGAGCTGCCGCCGCGGACGGGCCGCTACTGCGTGACCCACCTCGTCGAGTCCGTCCGGCTCACCGGGGGCACGGTGGCCGCGAGCGCCGTCGGCCTCGCGGTGCGCGGCATCCCGCGGTCCGCGCTGCGCCGCGGGGTGGTGCCGATGATGCCCCTGCAGGTCGAGGCCCTGGCCGAGGCGAGCGACCGGGTCTGGCGCTTCTGAGTCGCCCGGGACCTGGGTCCCGGTCCGGCGCGCGGCGGCGCCGCCTAGCCTGCACCGTGGGAGAGACGTCGCCGCGCGCACCGGCGGGGCGCGCGTCTCGAGCAGGCGGACGACGTCCGCCGTCCGGCACCGCTGCCGGTGCGCAGTCGACGACGACGGGCGAGGCGAGATGACGCAGCTGACCCCTTGGGAACGGCTCCGGTCGAGCCGCGCGCGGTCCACCGCGCCCGAGGCGCTCGCGCCGCTCGCCGACGACGAGTACTGGCGGGTCCGGCGCAGCGTGGCGGACAACGCGAACGCCGCCCCCGACGTGCTCGCCCACCTCGCGGACGACCCCGACCCCGACGTGCGCTCGGCCGTCGCGTGGAACCGGTCGACGCCGGCCCCGACCCTCGAGCGGCTCGCGGCGGACGACCACCGCAGCGTCCGCTGCGGCGTCGCGCGCAACCGCGTCGCGCCGGCGGCGGTCCTCGCGCGGCTGGCGCAGGACCGGGAGGACGTCGTCCGGTTCGCCGTCTCGAAGAACACGTCGACCCCGACGGCGGCGCTGGCGGTCCTCGCCGACGACCCCGACCCCGGGATCCGCGCGGCCGTCGCCGCGCACCCGAACGCCGACGCCGCCACCCTCGACGTCCTCGCCGGCGCCCTGCCGCGGGTGCCGGAGCACGACTCGGCGGCGGCGGACCCGGCCGACGTCCCGGAGGCGGAGCGGGCTGCCCTGACCGCGGCGCGGGCCCGGCAGCGCGTCGCGTTCGACCGGGTCGAACGGATGACCGCGGACAGCTCCGCCGTCCTGATCCGGCGCCTCGTCGCCTTCAACCGGCACACGGCCGAGGTCACCCTCGAGCGGCTCGCCGGCGACGACGACGACTGGGTGCGGTGGGAGGTCGCCGACAACCCCCGGACGCCGCGCGGCGTCGTCGAGCGCCTCGCGGGCGACCCCGACACACGGGTGCGGGCCGCGGCGCGGACCCACCTCGACGGCGGGCACCGGTCCGACTGACCCTCGCGGGGCCCCGACGTGCGGCGTCGAACCTCCCGCACGGTCCCGGACCTGGGACTGGCGCAGACATGAGTCCTGTGCTTCACTGGTGCGCACGTGGAGGGGAGTAGCCCCCGCGCGACGTCGTCATCACGGCCCCCGGGCCCGGCGTCGCGGGCCGTACCGGCCGGGCAAGACCTCCGGATG
>JBDIAU010000124.1:0-6131 GCA_039812565.1 Beutenbergiaceae bacterium | reverse complement strand
CGTCGGGCGGGACGGCGACGAGCAGGTGAGTGACGCCGTGGGCGCGGGCGAACGCGACGACGTCCGGGTCGGCGGCGTCCCACACGTACAGGGCGAGCCCGCGGTCGGGCGTCGCGGCCGCGGGGCCGCGCTCGGCTACCTCGGCCGCGCGTGCGGGCGCCGGCGCCGCGGGAGTGGGCTCGGCCGGCGCGGGTGCGGGACCGGCAGCCCCCGCCGCGGCACGGCCCGGACCGGAGGCGCCCGCCCCGGTCTCGGGGAGCGTGAGGACGAGGGCGCACGAGAGCAGCGCCGTCGTCGGCACGGCCACGCGCCACCAGGCCCCCACCTGTACGTCCCCCCTCGGCCCGGGCTGCGCCGGGCCGTGCTCGCATCATGCCCGCCCCGCCCGGGCCGCGCGAGGCCCGGGCGACGACTGTGCGGGTCTAGCGCCCGTACGGCTGCTGCGGCGGCAGCCCGTAGTAGGTCCCCGCGGCCGGCCCGGAGAGGGCGTCGACCGACACCACCCGCTTGCCGAGCGGCACGAGGGAGACGGGGATGAGCTTGAACGTGGCGATGCCCAGCGGGATGCCGATGATCGTCAGGCACAGGAGGATGCCCGTGACCAGGTGCTCGAGCGCCAGCCACCAGCCCGCGAAGACGACCCAGACCACGTTGCCGAGGAACGCCCCGACGCCGGCGGTCGGCTTGCTCACCACCGTGCGGCCGAACGGCCACAGCGCGTACCCGGCGATCCGGAACGAGGCGATCCCGAACGGGATGGTGACGATGAGCAGGCACGCCACGATGCCGGCCAGGACGTAGCCGAGGAACAGCCAGAAGCCGGACAGGACGAGCCAGATGATGTTGAGAAGGGTGCGCACGAGCGTCCTCACTCCTTGCCGATGGCGGCGGTGGCCGCGCCGGTGACGGCGATCAGGTCGGCCGGGGCGACCTCGACCTGGAGGCCGCGCCGCCCGGCGCTGACGACCACCGTGGCGAGGCCGAGCGCCGAGGAGTCGACCACCGTGCGCAGCCGCGTGCGCTGCCCGAACGGGGAGATCCCGCCGACCACGTAGCCCGTCGCGCGCTCGGCCGCGTCCTTGTTCGCCAGGGCGGCCTTCTTGCCGCCGACGGCCGCGGCGAGCGCCTTGAGGTCGAGGGTGCCGGAGACCGGCACGACGGCGACCACGAGCGCGCCGTCGACGCTCGCCAGGAGCGTCTTGAACACCTGCGACGGGTCGAGGCCGAGCTGTGTCGCGACCTCCATCCCGAAGCCCAGGGGGGAGTCCGGGTCGTGCGTGTAGGGCCGGGGCGTGTGCGGGACGCCGGCGCTCTCGAGGGCGGCGAGCGCGGGCGTGGACACGCCCGCGCTCTTGGTGGGCTTCGGGCTCATGCGCCCATTGTCCCGCGCCGGCGGGGGACCCTCGGACGCGTCAGGCGCGGGGCCGGGACGGCACGCGGTCCTCACGCCGCTCGGGCGCGAGCTCGGGCAGGGGCGCGACGCGCAGGTGGCCGTCCGGGCCCCACTCGACCGGCATCGGGTCGGACAGGTAGCCGCCGAAGGTGCCGTCCGGCTCGGTGAGGTGGAACGCGAAGAGCCACCAGGCGCCGTCGCGGTCCTGCACCAGCCGGCCGCAGTAGAGGGACTCGTCCGTGAGCTGCGTGGCGGCCGTGATGTCGTACGGGCCGGTGGGGGAGTCGACCGGGACGGACCAGACGCCGCCGCGGACCCCGGCGGCGCGCCGCTGCGGCGTGAGCTCGCCGTGGAGGCAGTTGAAGAGCAGCACCCCGCGGCCGTCGATCGTCTCGACCTGCGGCACCTCGAGCTGGCCGAAGCCGCTCTGGTTGGCGGACAGCGGGGGCCGGACCGTCCACGTCGTCAGGTCGGGCGACGTCGCGTGCCCGATGACCCCCCGTCCGTGCGGCTCGCCCTCGGTGGCCCGCGCCGTGATCAGCATGTGCCAGCCGTCGCCCGTCGGGTCGGCGAACACCCACGGGTCGCGCCAGGCCTCGTCGAACCACGCGCCGGTGGCGAGGCGCTCGTACCAGCGCTCGTCGGCCTCGAGCAGCGCGACGGGGGAGCGCTCCGACCAGGTGTACAGGTCGGCGGAGGTGGCGACCCCGATCCGCTGGACCATGCCCTGCTCGGAGCGGCTGCAGCCCGTGTAGAACATCCGCCACAGCCCGTCCGGGCCCTGCACCACGGATCCGGTCCACGTGGCCTGGTCGTCGAACGCCGGGGAGTCCGCGGGGACGAGGGCGTCGGCGACCTCCTCCCAGTGCCACAGGTCGGTCGAGACCGCGTGCCCGACGCTCGCCCGGAAGTGGCGGCGGCCCGGGTCGTGCAGCGCCCGCGAGGCCTTGAGGTAGAAGCAGTGGTAGCGCTCGCCGTCGTCGGCGAACCACATGTCCCACGTCCAGACGTCGGGCAGCACGTACACAGCGGTCTCCAGCGGGGGTGGGGAGGTCGGGGCAGGACCGGCACGACGGACGCCGTCGCGACGCGCGCGCGGCGTGCGCGTGAGCCTCGCCGACGCGCCGTCGGCGGTCAACGTCACGGCGTGGCGGCCCCGCGTGTCGCCGTCTCCCCGCGAGGTCGCACCCCGGCGGTCGAGGTCGCACCCTGCTCGCCGTCGGAGGTGCGACCTCGCGCGGGAGGTGCGACCTCGGCGGGGTGCGTCGCGGGGATCAGGGCGTCGCGGTCGCCGGGCCGACGGCGGTGACCCGCAGGACCAGGGCGCCCGTCGCGTCGGTGGCGTCGAGGTCGACGTCGGCGTGGATGGCCCAGTCGTGGTCGCCCTCCGGGTCGTCCAGCACCTGCCGGACGTGCCACGTCCGGCCGTCCTCCCGGACGTCGAGCAGCGCCGGTGCCCGCGCGGCGCCGTCGATGCCCAGGTGGTCGTACTCCGCCCAGTAGCCCGCGAGGGCGTCCGCCCAGCGCTGCGCGTCCCAGCCGTCGCCCGCACCGGCCCCCGAACCGGAGCCCGAGCCGGAGCCCAGCGCGGCCAGCCCGGCGTGGTCGCCGCGCGCGGCGAGCTCCACGCGCCGGAACATCGCCGAGCGGACCAGGACCCGCAGGGCCCGCGGGGAGTCGGACAGGGCGTGCTCGGCGTCGTCGCCGCCCGGACGCGGCGCGTGCGCCGGCGCGGAGCCCGGGCCCGCGTCGCCGCCGTCGAGCAGCGACTCCCACTCGGCGAGCAGGCTTGAGTCGACGGCGCGGACGGTCTCGCCGAGCCACTCGATCACGTCGTCGAGCTCGACGGTGCGGGCGTCCTCCGGGACCACCTGACGCAGCGCCTTGTAGGCGTCCGAGAGGTAGCGCAGCACCACGCCCTCCGAGCGGGCGAGCCCGTACCGGGCGACGAGCTCGTGGAACGTCATCGCCCGCTCGACCATCTCCCGCACCACGGACTTGGGGCGCAGCTCGTAGTCCGCGACCCACGGGTGCGAGCGCCGGTACACGGCGAGCGCGGCCTCGAGCAGCTCCGCCAGCGGCCGCGGGTACGTGACGTCCTCGAGCAGGGCCATCCGCTCCTCGTACTCGAGGCCGTCCGCCTTCATCGCCGCGACCGCCTCGCCGCGGGCCGTCTTCTCCTGCGCGATCAGCACCGGCCGCGGGTCCTCGAGCGTCGCCTCGATGACCGAGACGACGTCGAGCGCGTAGTCGGGGGACTGCGGGTCCAGCAGCTCGAGCGCGGCGAGCGCGAACGGGGACAGGGGGGCGTTGAGCGCGAAGTCGGGCGGCAGGTCGATCGTGAGGCGGACGCGTCGGCCCTGGGCGTCCGGCTGCGCGAGGCGCTCGATCACGCCCGCGGCCCGCAGCGACCGGTAGACGGCGACGGCGCGGCGCACGTGGAGGTTGCGCGGCGTCGGCGGCTCGTGGTTGTCCGTGAGCAGGCGGGCCATCGCCGCGACCGGGTCGCCCGGGCGCGCCAGGACGCCGAGGACCATGCCGTGCGTGACGGCGAACCGGCTGCTCAGAGGCTCGGGGGCGGAGTCCCGCAGCCGCTCGTACGTCTTGTCGGTCCAGTTGACGACGCCCTCGGGGGCCTTCTTGCGCACGATCCGGCGCCGCTTGCGCTCGTCGTCGCCGGCCTTGGCCAGAGCCACGGCGTTCTCGATGACGTGCTCGGGCGCCTGGACGATCACCTCGCCCACCGTGTCGAAGCCGGCCCGCCCCGCCCGCCCGGCGATCTGGTGCAGCTCGCGCGCCGAGAGGTGCCGCGCCCGGACGCCGTCGAACTTGGTGAGCTGGGTGAGGACGACGGTCCGGATCGGCACGTTGATCCCGACGCCGAGCGTGTCCGTGCCGCAGACCACCCCGAGCAGGCCCTGCTGCGTGAGCCGCTCGACGAGCCGGCGGTAGCGGGGGAGCATCCCGGCGTGGTGGACGCCGATCCCGTGGCGCAGGAGGCGCGACAGCGTCGCCCCGAAGCCCGGCCCGAACCGGAAGGCGCCGATCGCCGCGGCGATCGCGTCCCGCTGCGCCCGGGTCGCGATCGGCACGGACGTCAGGGCCTGCGCGCGCTCGACGGCAGCCGCCTGGGTGAAGTGCACGACGTACGCGGGGACGCGGTCCGTGCGCACGAGGTCGAGGAGCAGGTCCTGCAGCGGCTGCAGCGAGTACGTGAAGGTGAGGGGCACCGGCCGGGGCGCGTCCGCGATGACCACGACCTCCCGGGCCGTGCGACGCCGCAGGTCCGCCGCGATGCCCGACATGTCCCCGAGCGTCGCGGACATGAGCACGAACTGCGCGCGCGTGAGCTCCAGGAGAGGCACCTGCCACGCCCAGCCCCGCTGCGGGTCGGCGTAGAAGTGGAACTCGTCCATCACCACGACGGCGTCGCCGCTCGGACCGTCGGCACCCTCGCGCAGCGCGAGGTGGGCGAGGATCTCCGCGGTGCAGCAGATCACCGGGGCGCCCGGGTTGAGCGCGACGTCCCCGGTGAGCATCCCGACGTTCTCGGCGCCGAACGCCTCGACGAGCGCGAAGAACTTCTCCGAGACCAGCGCCTTGATCGGCGCCGTGTAGAACGTCCGCACGCCGCGGGCGAGCGCGGCCAGGTGCGCGCCGACGGCGACGAGCGACTTGCCGGACCCCGTCGGCGTCGCCAGCACGACGTGCGAGCCCGTGAGCACCGCGAGGACGGCCTCGTCCTGGTGCGGGTACGGCAGGAGGCCCAGCTCGGCGGACCAGTCGAGCCAGGCGTCGTAGACGTCGTCGGCCTCCGCGCGGTACGTGCCGCCGGGGCCGCGCGGCAGCCTCTCCAGCAGCGGACGGACGGCGCTCACGACGCCTCCCGGCGGGCGCCGTCGAGCGGGGCGTGATCGAGCAGGGCGTCGTCGAGCAGGGCGTCGTCGAGCAGGGCGTCGGTGACGGCGACGAGCCGGGCCCGCAGCACGGCGCCCCGCGCCGCGAAACCACGCTGGAGGTGCACGTACTCGGCCTTCCCGGCGGCCGACTCCACGGGCACGGGAGCCAGGCCCAGCGAGCTCAGGTCGTACGGCGAGGCCCGCATGTCGAGCACCCGGATCTCGCGCGCGAGGTCCGCGCAGTCCAGGAGCAGCTCGCCGGGGACCGCCGGCCCGAGCGTGAGGGCCCACTTGAGCAGGTCCATCGTCGCGTGCAGGCAGCCCGGCTGCTCGAGCGCCACCTGGGTGGCGCGCGTCGGGTGCTGCGCCGTGGCGTCGCGGGCGGCCGGGGTGAAGAAGCGGAAGGCGTCGTAGTGCGTGCACCGGATCGTGTGGCGCTCGACGACGGCGTCCGTGCCCGCCTCGCCCAGGCGCAGCGGCAGCGGGTGGCGGTGCGCGCCCGCCGGCTCGCGGTACACCATCGCCCACTCGTGCAGGCCGAAGCAGCCGGTCAGCGGCGGCCGCGACGCCGTGGCGACGAGCAGCTGGTGGACGTGGCGGACGCCGTCGGACCGGTCGGCGAGGAACGCGGCGGCATCGAGGCGCACGTCGGCGCCGTCGGTGCGGTACCAGCGCCGGCCGGCGACCGGCGAGCCGGCCGCGTCGGCGAGCGTCGTGCCCACGCCGGGGTGCCAGCGCGCGAGGACGCCCGGCCGCACCCCGAAGTAGTCGGCGAGGAAGTCCTCGACCGGGTCCCGCCGGCCGGCCGCGCGCCGGGCCCGCTGCTCGGCCGTGAACAC
>JBDIAU010000123.1:0-6169 GCA_039812565.1 Beutenbergiaceae bacterium | reverse complement strand
GGCGGCAGGTCGTGCGTGGTCACCGTCGAGAGCGCGAGCCAGCGGTAGTCCTCCGCCGGCAGCGGCCAGCCGTCGTGCGTCTTCTCGAACCACAGGATCGACGTGCCGAGGATCCCGCGCTCCTTCATGTACTCCCGCGCCCACGGCTCGACCGTGCCGAGGTCCTCGCCGATCACGACGGCGCCCGCGCGGTACGCCTCGAGGACGAGCACCCCGAGCATCGCCTCGTGGTCGTACCGGACGTAGGTGCCGTCCGCCGGGGACATGCCCTGCGGCACCCACCAGAGGCGGAACAGGCCGATGATGTGGTCGATCCGGACGGCGCCGGCGTGGCGCAGGATCGTGCGGACGAGGTCGCGCAGGGGCGCGTAGCCCAGCCGGGCCAGCGCGTCGGGCCGCCACGGCGGCTGCGACCAGTCCTGGCCCTGCTGGTTGAACCAGTCGGCCGGGGCGCCGACGGTCACGCCCTTGGCGAGGACGTCGGGCATCGCCCAGGCGTCCGCGCCGTCGGGGTGCACGCCGACCGCGAGGTCGTGCATGATCCCGATCCCCATCCCGGCGGACTTCGCGGTGCCCTGGGCGGAGTCGAGCTGCTCGTCGACGACCCACTGCAGCCAGCAGTAGAAGTCCACCCGCTCGCTCAGCTCGCTGCGCAGCTGCGCGACCGTGGGGGAACCGACGTCCTTGACCTCCTCGGGCCACTCCTGGCCGTGGAAGTGCTCGGTGAGGGCGCTCCACAGCGCGAAGTCCTCGAGGCCCTGGCCCTCCTGGGCGCGGAAGCGCTCGAAGGCCCGCTGCCGGGCGGGGCTGCGCGGGGCGGCGAAGACGACCTCGAGGGCGGACTTCTTGGCACGCCACGCGGCGTCCCGGTCGATCGGGCCGGCGGACGCGTTCGCGGCCCGCACCTCCTCGGCCGACCACTCGACGAGGGTCCGCTGCTGGGCGGGCAGGTAGCCGACCTCGCGGATGTCCTCCGGACGGATGTAGAGGGGGTTGAAGAAGCGGCGCGTCGTCGGCAGGTACGGCGACGGCGTGAGCGGCGGGACCACCTCGGCCGCGTGGAGCGGGTTGATGAGGAGGAAGTCGGCGCCGAGGTCGCCGGACAGGGAGGCGAGCTCGAGGAGGTCGGCGAGGTCGCCGAAGCCCCACGACTGCTGGGAGCGCACCGAGTACAGCTGCGCCATGAAGCCCCAGCCGCGGCCCGTGGCGAGGTTGGCGTCCGGGCGCGGGAGGGACTGGGGGGTCACCGCGAGCGGGGCTCGGTGCTCGCCGCCGACCTCGAGCGAGGCCACGATCGTGTGCCACCCGATGGGGAGGTCGGCAGGCAGGAGGAACGTCGCACGGCCCAGGCGGGCGCCGTCGACCTCGCGCGGCGGCGACCAGATGTCGAGCTGGGAGAGGTCCCAGCGGCCGCCGTCCTCGAGCTCCACCCACACCGTCAGCGCGGTGCCGTCCGGGAGATGGACGGGCACGTGGTGCTCGCGGCCGGCGCGGACCACCGTGCTCGGCGGCAGGACGTCGCGCCACGGAGCGTCCTCGAGGTCGGCGAGCGCGGCGCGCACCGCCTCCGGCGTCGAGGCGTCGATGCCGAGGGCGGCGAGGACCGCGACGACCGCCTCTTCCGAGACGATCCGGTGGTTCCCCGTGAAGTCCCAGAAGTCGAGGGCGACCCCGTGGGCCGCGGCCAATCGGCTGAGCTCCTCGCTCGGCTCGTGGGTGCCGTGCTCGTTCGTCATGATCGTCCCCGGCGCGTCGGGGCCCGCGCGACCGTGCACGGGCCGCAGCCCACTCGGGCCGCACGGGCCCGATCCTGCCAGAGGTCACCGGGGTCGTGGTGCCGCACTCGCTAGCCTCGTGCAGTGCACCCCTTGCTCCTCACCCTGATCCCCACGGCCACCACCGGCCCGGACGACCCGAGCCTCGACGCCGTCATCGACGAGGCGACGGTCCTCGTCACCGACGTCACCGGCATGATCATCCGGATCGTCGTGACCATCGTCGGCGGGATCGTCGTCGCCCTGATCCTGCGCCACCTCATCCACAAGTTCACCCTGCGGATCATGAAGGCCTCCGAGCCCCTGGTCCGGTTCGGCGGCCGCGTCGCGGCCCGGACGGCGAACGTCTCCCTCGGCGGCTCGCTGGTCGAGCGCCGCGAGCAGCGCGCCGACACGCTCAACTCGGTGCTCGGGTCCAGCGTCAACGTGCTCGTCGGGTCGATCGTGGCGCTGCTCGTCATGAAGGAGCTGGGCTGGGACATCGCGCCCCTGCTCACCTCGGTGGGCGTCGTCGGCGTGGCGCTGGCGTTCGGCGCGCAGTCGCTGGTCAAGGACGTCCTCAGCGGGATCTTCATGCTGCTCGAGGACCAGTACGGGATCGGCGACCTCGTCGACCTGGGGACCACCTCCGGCACGGTCGAGGCGGTGGGGCTGCGCGTCACGCGCATCCGCGACGCCGACGGCACGCTGTGGTATCACCGCAACGGCGAGATCCTCCGCGTCGGGAACCAGTCCCAGGGCTGGGCGCGCGCCGTCGTCGACGTCAAGGTGGCGGCCGCGGCCGACCTCGTCCGCACGCGGGAGGTCCTCCTCCGCTCGGCCGCGGACGTGACGTCGGACGCGGCGTTCGCCGACGTCACGATCGGCGAGCCGGTCGTGACGTTCGTCGAGGACCTCGCCGCGGCGGGCGTGCACCTGAGGCTGACGCTGAAGACCGCGCCCGGCGAGCAGGGCGCGGTCGCGAGCGAGCTTCGGGGGCGGGTCCGGCGGGCGCTCGAGGAGGCCGGGGTGCCCCTGGCGGCGTGAGCGCCGCGCCGCTCAGCGCAGCCCGTCGATCTCCGCGGCGAGCTCGTCCGCCTCCGGGCCGACGACCACCTGGACCACCCGCCCGGAGCGGACGACGCCGAACGCGCCCGCCGCCTTGAGGTCGCCGTCGTTGACGAGGCGGGGGTCGGTCACCTCGACGCGCAGCCGGGTGATGCAGGGCTCGATGTCGACGACGTTGCTCGGGCCGCCCAGGCCGGCGAGGATCTCGTCCGCCTTGCTCATGTGTCTCCACTCCTCGTCGAGGTCGTGCGGGGACGGCGCGGTCGCGCCAACCGGGCGAGCCTACCGTCCTGCGAGGCGACGATGTGATCGCTGTCACAGCGGGCCCGACGTGGCTGCGATGATGGGCCCGTGCCCCAGGACGACGTCGCCCCGACGCCCCCCGAGCGGGCCCTGCCCACCGCCCCGCTCACCGTGAGGCCGGTCCCCGCGGCGCCGTCGGGCCCGGCACCGGCCGGGTCGCCGTCGCCGGCGCCGTCCGGGCGGACGGAGCGGCCCGACTCGTACTGGGCCGCCGTGGGCGGCACCGAGACGTTCCGGCGCCTCGTCGACCGGTTCTACGAGGGCGTGGCGACGGACCCCGTGCTGCGGCCGATGTACCCGGAGGAGGACCTGACGGGGGCCCGGGAGCGTCTCACGCTCTTCCTCGAGCAGTACTGGGGCGGCCCGACGACGTACTCCGACACCCGCGGACACCCGCGCCTGCGGATGCGCCACGCCCCCTTCCCGGTGACGCCCGAGGCCCGCGACCGCTGGCTCGCGCACATGCGGGACGCCGTCGCCGCCCTCGACCTGCCGCCCGCCCGCGCCGCCGTGCTGTGGGACTACCTCGAGCGCGCGGCCCACTCGATGGTCAACACGTGGGAGGCGCCGTGACCGAGCGGCAGGCCCTGGACGAGGTGCTCCGGACGCTGCAGATCGAGCGGCTCGACGCGGACTCGTTCCTCGGCGGCTCGCTGCCCTGGCCGCGGGGTCGCGTCTACGGCGGGCAGGTCCTCGCCCAGGCGCTGCTCGCGGCAGGAGCGACGGTGGCGCCGGACCGCGCACCCCACTCGGTGCACGGGTACTTCCTGCGTGCCGGGGACCCGGCCGCGCCGATCACGTTCTCGGTCGAGCGCCTCCGGGACGGCCGTTCGTTCAGTGCGCGCCGGACCCACGCCCTGCAGGGCGGGGTTCCGATCCTCTCGATGATCTCGTCGTTCCAGGTGGAGCAGCCGGGCGTGGAGCACCACGAGCCGATGCCCGACGTCCCGGCGCCCGAGGAGGTCCCGAGCGCGCTCGAGCTGTTCGCGGGCGTGGACGACCCGCGGGCGCGCTCGATGATCCGCAACGCGGCGTTCGACCTGCGGCACGTGTCCGGCCCGATCTTCGCCGGGACGCCCGGGGCGCCGACCGACCGGCAGGCGGTCTGGATGCGGGCCCGCGGGCCCGTCGACGACGCCGACTTCGCCGCAGGCGTCCCCGGCGCCCAGGGCCGCGGGGACGCAGAGCACGACCGCCTCGGGGGCCTGCCGGCGACGTCGCCCGTCCTGCACGCGGCGCTGCTCGCCTTCGCCTGCGACCAGATCCTCCTCGAGCCGGTCCTGCGCCGGCACGGCCTCGGCTGGATCGAGCCGGGCCTCTCGGTGGCCAGCCTCGACCACGCGATGTGGTGGCACCGCCACGCGCGTGCCGACGAGTGGCTGCTCTACGTGCAGCGCTCCCCCAGCGCGCGGGGCGGCCGGGGCCTGGGCACGGCGGAGGTGTACCGGCGCGACGGCCTGCTCGTCGCGAGCATCGCGCAGGAGGGCATGGTCCGCGTGCCGGCGTTCGCCTGAGGCGGACGCGGAGGCGTTAGCGGGCACGGCCTGGGCACAATCGCCCATGGCCTCCGACGTCGCGCCCGCTGCCCCCGAGCGTCCCCTCGTCGCCGCCGTCACCGGGGTGACGGGGTACGTGGGGGGCCGGCTCGTCCCCGAGCTCCTCGCCGCGGGCTTCCAGGTCCGCGCGATCGCCCGCAAGCCGGCGCGGCTGCGCGACCGGCCGTGGCGCCCCGACGTCGAGGTCGCCCGGGCCGACGTCACCGACCTCGACGCCGTCCGGGAGGCGCTCACGGGCGCCGACGTCGCCTACTACCTGGTCCACTCCCTCGGCACGGGCCCCGAGTTCGAGGCGAACGACCGGCGGGCGGCGCTCACGTTCGGTCGCGCCGCCCGCGAGGCCGGGGTCGGGCGGATCGTCTACCTCGGCGGCATGTACCCGGCCGGCGAACGCCTCTCCCCGCACCTCGGGTCGCGCAAGGAGGTCGGGGACATCCTCCTCGCCTGCGGCGTGCCGACGACGGTCCTGCAGGCGGCCGTCATCCTCGGCTCCGGCTCGGCGTCGTTCGAGATGATGCGCTACCTCACCGAGCGCCTGCCCGCGATGGTGGCGCCGCGCTGGATCGACAACCGGATCCAGCCGATCGCGATCCGCGACGTCCTGCGCTACCTGGTGGGGGCGGCGAGCATGCCGCCCGAGGTGAACCGCGCGTTCGACATCGGCGGTCCGGAGGTCCTCACGTACCGCGACATGATGCAGCGGTACGCGAAGGTGGCGGGCCTCCCCCGGCGCGTCATCGTCTCGGTGCCCGTGCTCACGCCGTGGCTGTCGAGCCACTGGGTCTCCCTCGTCACGCCCGTCCCGGCCGGCATCGCGAAGCCCCTCGTGGGCAGCCTCATCCACGAGGTCGTGTGCCGCGAGCACGACATCAGGACGTACGTCCCCGACCCGCCCGAGGGCCTCCTGCCGTTCGAGACGGCGGTCCGGTACGCGCTACGGCGGATCCAGGACGCGGACGTCGCGACGCGGTGGAGCTCGGCCGCGGTGCACGGGGCGCCGTCGGACCCGCTGCCGACGGACCCGGACTGGGCCGGCGGCTCCCTGTACACGGACGACCGCGAGCGTGTCGTCGACGCGACGCCGGAGCAGGTGTGGGCGGTCGTGTCCACGGTGGGCGGAGAGACCGGCTGGTTCTCGTGGCCGCTCGCCTGGCAGGTCCGCGGGCTGCTCGACCGGCTGGCCGGCGGGCCGGGCCTGCGGCGCGGACGGCGGCACGCCTCGCAGCTGGTGCTGGACGACGCGGTCGACTTCTGGCGTGTCGAGGAGGTGGAGCCGTACCGGCTCCTGCGCCTGCGGGCCGAGATGCGCGTGCCCGGCCTCGCCTGGCTGGAGCTCACCGTCAGGCAGGAGGACGGGCGCACGGTGCTGCGGCAGCGCGCGGTGTTCCACCCGCACGGCCTGGCCGGCCAGGCGTACTGGTGGGCCGTGACACCGTTCCACGGCGCCGTCTTCGGGCCGATGCTCGACGGGATGGCCCGCGAGGCCGA
>JBDIAU010000122.1:0-6195 GCA_039812565.1 Beutenbergiaceae bacterium | reverse complement strand
GCCTCGACCGTGTGCATGTTGGCGTTGATGCCCTGGTAGCTGCTCGGCGTGGTCCAGGCGGGGTCCCACTCCTCGCGCGAGAGCCCCGCGGCGTCGTCCCAGAAGTGGGCGAGGTTGGTCTCGAGGGCGTCCTCGAGGAGCGCGTCCGCGCCGGGGACGCCGGCAGCGAGCGCGGAGGAGGCGGCGAGGACGACGAAGGCGTGCCCGTAGGACTGCTTCGTCGCGTCGACCGCCCCGGCGCCGTCGACCGCGGCGTACCAGCCGCCGTGGTCGTGGTCCCGCATCGGCCCGGTCAGCGCCGCGACGCCGTGACCCGCCATCGCGAGGAGCTCCCCGTGGTCCGGTCCGCCCGGGGCGGGCGGCTCGTCGGCGAGCGCGCCGAGGGCGGCGACGTGGGTCATCCGGCAGGTGATCCACAGCTCGACCGGGCGGTCCGCGTCGAGCCGGCCGTCGGCGTCGAGCCAGCCGAAGCCCGACGGGTGCCGCGACGCCGCGGCGAAGCGCAGGAGGTCGGCGCGCTGGGCGGCCCGGTACGGGGCGTCGCCCGGGGTGCTCATCGTTCCCGCCCGCCGCGTCAGGCCGGCAGCACCGGTTCGATGGCCTGGGCCACGGCCCGGGCGTTCGACGCCTCGAGGTAGAACTCGTGCGTCACCCGGCCGACCCGCAGCTGCAGGGCGCCGATGCCCTCGTACGTCTGGCTCGGCCGTACGTCCACCGCGGCGAGCCGCTCGAGGGGGAGCACGGTGCGGGCGAGCGACTGGACCGGGCGGTGCCCGGTCGCGAAGGGCTTGTCGCGGTGGAGCACGACCAGCTCGCGCTCCTCGAGCACGACGACCGCGCTCTGCATCGTCGTCGGCCACGCACGCGCGACCGCGCGCCCGACTCCCGACGCGCCGACCGGCGTGACGACCCGCTTCGACTGCACCCCCAGCGTCCGGCCGCCGCCGTCCTCGCGGGCGAGGCGCCGGTAGAGGTTCTGGAGGTCGTCCTCGACGCCGCTCGGGATGGTCACGCGGGTCTGGCCGGCCCGGGGCGCGGCGGCGCCCGTCAGGTACTTCTCGCGGAGGACCTGCACCACGTGGGCGACGACGTCCGTGGAGGACGCGTTGTAGGCGACCGTCACCGGGTTGCCCTCGCAGTGGAGGACCAGCCGGCCGCGCAGGAGGTCGACGACGTCCGTGATCCCCTGGATGTCGGGGTAGCGCACCTCCCGGCGGTCGACCGCCTTCCCGCGGCGGGTCAGCACCGTGACGGACTCCGGCCCCAGCGAGAGGACCATGTCGTACAGGTCCATCGACGGGTTGGCGACGCGGCGCTCGATCTCCCGCGGCACCTTCACCGTCAGCAGGGCGGACGCGAGATCGATGCCCTGGCCGCGGAAGAGTCGCGGGACCTCGTCCTCCGAGTGGATCTCGTAGATCCACGGACCGAAGGCGTCGTACTCGGCTGTAGTTGACATCTCCCAGACCTCCGCCCCACGGGGTCTGCCCGACCCCGTGCTCACCACCGTCGCCGCGGGTTCTCGCCCGCACCTCCCGTCGCGCGGGGAGGGCCCGCGCATCCCTGGTACCCGGGGCCGGTCCGTCCGATGCGGGGACCGCCCCTCGCGGGTGGGGCCCGGCCGTCGGCGACGGCCGGGCCCCACCTCGGCCTTGCGGTGCTGCGTCAGTCGAGCAGGGCCAGGCGCGTCGGGTCGTTGGCGAACGCCTCCTCGGCGTTCTCCTGCGTCACGACGACCGGGTCGAGCTCGTACACGGGGACCTCGATCTGCCCGTTGTCGACCGTGGTCGTCGGCTCGGGGAGCGCCTCGCCCGCCGCCAGCGTCTCGATGAGCTCGATCGTCTTGCCCACGAGCGCGTCGGTCGGCTTGTAGACGGTCGACCACTGCACGCCGTCCCACACCAGCGTGACGGACTCGTTCTCGGCGTCGAGGCCGGTGACGACCGGGGTGCCCTGGCCCGCGCCCTCGGCGGAGGTCAGGATCGCCCGGGCGATGCCGTCGTTCGGCGAGAGGACGCCGTCGATCTCCTTGTCGCTGTAGAAGCCGGACAGCAGCGAGTCCATCCGCTTCTGGGCCTCGGCGTTGCTCCAGTCCGGGGTGGCGACCTGCGTGAAGTCGGTCTGGCCGGAGACCACGACGAGCGTGCCGTCGTCGATCTTGGGCTGGAGGACGGACATCGCACCGGTGAAGAAGTTCGGTGCGTTCGGGTCGGCCGGGCCGCCGCCGAAGAGCTCGATGTTGTACGGCGGCTCGCCCTTCTTGGCGGCGAGGCCGTCGAGGAGGGACTGGCCCTGGAGCTCGCCGGTGCGGACGCTGCCGAACTGGACGACGGCGTCGACCGCGTCGGTGTTCTCGATGAGGCGGTCGTAGCCGATGACGGCGATGCCCTCGGCCGCCGCGTTCTCGAGCACGCTGCTCAGCTGCTTGCCGTCGATCGGGCCGACGACGATGACCTTGGCCCCCTGCTCGATCATGGCCTCGATCTGCTGCTGCTGCTGGGTGACCTTGTTGTCCGCAGCCTGGACGAGCGGCTCGAAGCCCGCCGCCTCCAGCTGCGTCTTGAACATCTCGTCCGCCTCCTTCCAGTTCTGGGTGCCCAGCCACGGCAGGGAGACTCCGATCACCGAGCCCTCGGGGAAGCCGGCCGCCGCCCCGTCGCCCGTCTCGTCGGAGCCACCGCCCCGACTGCTTCCGGAGCATGCGGCCAGTGCCAGGGCTCCCGCGGCGGCGATCGCTGCGAGGCCGACGGCCTTCCTCTTCATGCGGTTCCTCCTTCTACGACGTCCGCCCGGCTCCGGGCGGCGCGCCTCGTGGCGTGATGACTGACGATGACGGGCGAGGCCCCGCGGGGAGCCTCGCGGCTTCTCAGGACGAGGACGACGGCGTGCTCGACCCCTCGGCGGACGTGGCGCTCGACGCGAGGCCACCCGCTCCGGAGTCCTGGAGAGCCTTCTCCTCGCGCTTCGGGAAGAGTCGGCTGGTCAGAGACACCCGGCCGCCGGAGCCCTTGCTGTAGACGTCGAAGGCGACGGCGATGAGCAGCACCAGGCCCTTGATGACGGCCGTGCGGTCGGCGCCGACGCCGGTGAGGGCGAGGCCGCTGTTGAGGACGGCCATGACCAGACCACCGACGATCGACGCGGTCACCGTGCCGACGCCACCCGCGACGGCGGCGCCACCGATGAAGACGGCCGCGATCGCGTCGAGCTCCCACGCCGTGCCGTCCGCGGGGCCGGCCGACGTCGCGCGACCGACGAAGAGGATGCCGGCGACCGCGGCGAGGAAGGACATGTTCGCCATGACGACGAACGTGACCCGCTTGGTGTTGACGCCCGAGAGCGCGGCCGCGGCGCGGTTGCCGCCGACTGCGTAGATGTGGCGGCCGAAGACGGTGCGCTGGGTGATGATCGTGTAGATGATGATCAGCGCGACGAGGATGAGCCCGGGGATCGGGAACGACGTGCCGGGGCGCCCGCTGCCGAAGATCCAGGTGAGGTAGGCGATCACCAGGCTGATGAGCACCACCCGCACGACCACCGGCCACAGCGGCGGGCGCTCGCCAGGCTTGCCGAGCCGGGACCACTTGCGCAGCTGGGACCAGACGACCCAGGCGATCGCGGCGAGGCCGAGGACCAGGGTCGAGTTGTTCATCAGCGTGAAGCCGGGGCCCCACTCCGGGAGGTAGCCCGACCCGAGGGTGCGGAACTCGTCGGGCACGGGCACGCTGATCGAGCCGCTGATCCAGATGACGATGCCGCGGAACATGAGCAGGCCGGCCAGGGTGGTGATGAAGCCCGGGATCCCGACCTGCGCGACCCAGAACCCGTCCCAGCAGCCGATGAGCACGCCGGTGGCCAGGCCGATCAGCAGGGCGACCCACCAGGGCACGCCCCAGTTCGCGGCCGCGAGCGCCATGACCATGCCGACCAGGCCGGCCACCGAGCCGACCGAGAGGTCGATCTGGCCGATGACGATGACCATCACCATGCCGATGGCGAGGATCAGGACGTAGGAGTTGCCCGCGAGCAGGTTCTGGAAGTTCGAGGACGTGAGCATCCGCCCGCCGGAGGCGAACTGGAAGACGAGCAGCAGCGCCACGAGCGCGCCCAGCATCGTGTACTGGCGCGGGTCGCCGCCCAGCACCTGCTTGAGTGACTTCATCGTCGGTTGCCTCTCTCCTCGGCCTCAGACGGCGGCCGACGCGGTGGTGGTCATCATGCGCATGAGCTGTTCCTGGTCCGTGTCCGCGGTGTTCACGACGCCGGTGATCCGGCCCTCGCAGATCGTGTAGATGCGGTGCGTCATGCCGAGCAGCTCGGGGAGCTCGGACGAGATCACCACGACGCCCTTGCCCTCGTCCGAGAGCTCCTGGATCAGCTTGTAGATCTCGAACTTGGCGCCGACGTCGATGCCGCGGGTCGGCTCGTCGAGGATGAGGACGTCCGGGTCGGGGAACATCCACTTGGACAGGACGACCTTCTGCTGGTTGCCGCCGGAGAGGGTCGCGACGCCGACGTCGACGCTCGGCGCCTTCGTCCGCATCGACCGCCGGTAGCCCTCGGCCACCTCGTACTCCATGCCGGCGTCGATGAGGCCGCGCCGGACGATGGCCCGCAGGTTCGCGGCCACCGTCGTCACCTTGATCGAGTCGAGCAGGTTCAGGCCGAGCAGCTTGCGGTCCTCCGGGACGTACGCCAGGCCGGCCCGGATGGCGGCCGCCGGGCTGGTCATGGAGACCTCCTCGCCGCGCAGGCGCACGGTGCCGGAGAGGTGCTGCCCGTAGCTGTGCCCGAAGAGGGAGCGGGCGAGCTCGGTCCGGCCCGCCCCCATGAGGCCGGCGAACCCGACGATCTCGCCGCGCCGGACGTAGAACGACGAGTCCTTGCAGATGAGCCGGCCGGGGATCGTCGGGTGCTCGACACGCCAGTCGCGGACCTCGAGGATCGTCTCCCCGATCGTGGGGACGTGGTCGGGGTAGCGGTTCTCGAGCGAGCGGCCGACCATCGAGCGGATGATCCGGTCCTCGTCGACCGAGCCGGCCTCGACCGGGTACGTCTCGACCGTCTTGCCGTCCCGGATGACCGTGACGGCGTCGGACACCGCGGCGATCTCGTTGAGCTTGTGGGAGATCATCAGGCACGTGATGCCCTTGGCCTTGAGGCCGAGCATCAGCTTGAGGAGGTTCTCGGAGTCGTCCTCGTTGAGGGCGGACGTGGGCTCGTCGAGGATGAGCAGCTTGACGTCCTTGGAGAGCGCCTTGGCGATCTCGACGAGCTGCTGCTGGCCGACGCCGAGCGTCTTGATCTGCGTCTCCGGGTCGAGCTCGAGGCCCACGCGGGCGAGGAGGTCGAGCGTCAGCTCGCGCTCGCGCTGCCAGTCGATGAGCCCGCCGGAGACCACCTCGTTGCCGAGGAAGATGTTCTCCCGGATCGACAGCTCGGGGATGAGTGCGAGCTCCTGGTGGATGATGACGATGCCGGCTCGCTCGGACGACTTGATGCCCTTGAAGGCCACCTCTTCGCCCTGGTAGACGATCTCGCCGCTGTACGTGCCGTGGGGGTAGACCCCGGACAGCACCTTCATCAGCGTCGACTTGCCGGCGCCGTTCTCCCCGCAGATCGCGTGGATGTCGGCCTTGCGCACGGTCATCGTGACGCCGTCGAGCGCGCGGACCCCGGGGAAGTCCTTGGTGATGTGACGCATCTCGAGGATGTATGGCGCGTCGGGCATCGTTGCCTCCTGGAGGGCGTCCGGTGACGACAGGCGCGGGCTCTTCTCGTGCACGCCGATCGACGACAGCGGCTGGAGTTTATTGAGGCCGCGGGCCTGGCAAGCGCTTACGCCCTGACCGCAAGCGCACGTCATTCCGTAACGATTGGGCATCCAGCCCTGAAACGCGAATGCCAGATCCCATGTAAGGAGGGGCCTGAGTGCCATGGACGAACTCGGTAGGGTCGGCCGCATGACGCCGCCGGCCGAGCCCCAGGACCGCCCGGACCTCGGCGCCGTCCGCCTGGTGGCCGTCGACGTCGACGGGACGCTGCTCACGACGAACCACCAGGTGACGCCCGCCACGGTGGCCGCGGTCCACGAGGCGCGGGAGCACGGCATCGAGGTCGTCCTCACCACCTCACGGCCGCCGCCCGCGCTCCGGCCGATCCTCGAGCGGCTCGGCCTGGTCGACCCCGCCGAGT
>JBDIAU010000121.1:0-6318 GCA_039812565.1 Beutenbergiaceae bacterium | reverse complement strand
CAGGAGGCCGCCGCGCGGCGGCCCGGCCGGCGCGCCGTCCTCATGGACGCCCTCGCCGCGGCCGGCGGCGCCCTGGTGGCCCTCGGCGGCTCCGCCGCGATCTCCCGGCTCGAGGCCCCGTCCGACGGCGGTCGAACCCCGGTCGCGTCGGACGCGGTCGGCACCGCCACGGTCGAGTTCCGCGGACCGCGGCAGGCCGGCGTCGGCACGCCGCCGCAGGCGTTCGCGACCCTCGTGGCGCTCGACCTCGTGCCCGGCACCGACCGCGACGCCGTGGTCCGGCTGATGCGGATCTGGACGGACGACGCCGAGCGCCTCATGGCCGGCCGGGCGCCGTTGGCCGACACGGAGCCCGAGCTCGCGGCCCGGCCGGCCTCGCTCACCGTGACCGTCGGCTTCGGCATCGGGCTCCTGGCCGCCGCCGGGGCGGCCGGGGCCGCGCCCGCCTGGCTCCGGCCGCTCCCGCCGTTCGCCGTCGACCGCCTCGATCCGGCGTGGTGCGACGGCGACATCGTGCTGCAGGTGTGCGCGGACGACCCGGTGGCGGTCGCGCACGCCGTCCGCGTGCTCGTGCGAGGCGCCCGGACGTTCGTGACCACGCGCTGGGTCCAGTCCGGGTTCCGGCACGCCGCCGGGGTCCACGCCCCCGGCACCACCATGCGCAACCTGATGGGCCAGGTGGACGGCACCCGCAACCTCGCACCGGGCGTCGACGACGCCCTCATCTGGTGCCAGGACGGACCCGAGTGGCTCGCGGGCGGCACGGGGATGGTGGTGCGCCGGATCGCCATGGACCTCGACGCCTGGGAGGGCGTCGACCGCACGGCCCGGGAGGCCGCCGTCGGCCGTCGTCTCGCCGACGGCGCACCCCTCACCGGCGCGCGAGAGCACGACGAGCCCGACCTCGACGCCGTCGATGCCCTCGGGCTACCGGTGATCTCGGACGTGGCGCACATCCGGCGGGCCCGCACGGACGACCCTGCGCACCGCTTCCTGCGCCGGGTCTACAGCTACGACGACGGACCGGGCGCCTCGTGCGGGCTCCTGTTCATCACGTTCCAGGCGGACGTCGCCCGCCAGCTCGTCCCGGTCCAGGAGCGGCTCGCCGAGGCCGACCTCCTCAACCTGTGGACCACGCCCGTCGGCTCCGCCGTCTTCGCGGTGCCGCCCGGCTGCGGCCCGGGCGAGTACCTGGGCCAGGCGCTCCTGGAGTCGTGACCGACGGGGACGAACCGCCACGGCGCCCGCGCTCCGGGACGCGCACCGGCGCCGGACGCGACCTGTGCCTAGGCTCTGCCCACCAGCAGGACGAGCAGCGGCGGGTCGGCCGGCCCGCCGCCTCCCCCGGCGAACGGAGAGCGACGTGGCCCGTCAGGACCCTGTCACCGCGACAGCCCCCGCAGAGCAGGCGCACCGTGGCGCGTTCTCGTCCAGGAAGGTCTTCATCCTTGCCGCGATCGGCTCGGCGGTGGGCCTCGGCAACATCTGGCGGTTCCCGTACGTCGCCTACGAGAACGGCGGCGGCACGTTCGTCATCCCCTACCTGGTCGCCCTCGTGTGCGCCGGTCTGCCGTTCCTCCTGCTGGACTACGCCATCGGCCACCGGTACCGCGGCTCCGCCCCGCTGTCGTTCCGACGAATGAGCCGCACCGGTGAGGTGCTCGGCTGGTGGCAGGTCGGGATCTGCGCCGTCATCGCCGTCTACTACGCGGTGATCATCGCCTGGGCGGTGCGGTACACCGGGTTCTCCGTGACCAACGCCTGGGGTGCGGACCCGAACGGGTTCTTCTTCGGCGACTTCCTCCAGGTCGCCGAGCCGGGCGTGGGCCTCGACGTCGTCCCCGGCGTCCTCGTCCCCCTCGCCCTGGTCTGGGTCGCGGTGCTGGTCATCCTGTGGCTCGGCGTGCAGCGCGGCATCGGGGCGGCGTCGGTCGTGTTCATCCCCCTGATGGTGGTCGCGTTCCTCGCGCTGGTCGTGCGTGCGCTCTTCCTGCCGGGCGCCGCGCAGGGGCTCGAGGCCCTGTTCACCCCGGACTGGGCCGCCCTGGGCGAGACCGGCGTGTGGGCCGCCGCGTTCGGCCAGATCTTCTTCTCGCTGTCCGTGGGCTTCGGGATCATGATCACCTACTCCTCGTACGTGGGGCGCCGCACCGACATGACCGGCTCCGGCCTCGTGGTCGGCTTCTCGAACTCGGGCTTCGAGCTGCTCGCCGGCATCGGCGTCTTCGCCGCGCTCGGCTTCATGGCCCAGGCGGCCGGCGTCGGCGTCGACGAGGTGGCCACGTCGGGCCTCGGCCTCGCCTTCATCGCCTTCCCCGCGATCATCTCCGAGGCGCCCGCAGGCACCCTGATCGGCGTGCTCTTCTTCGGCACGCTGGTGCTCGCCGGGCTCACCTCGTTGATCAGCGTCGTGGAGGTGGTCATCTCCGGCGTGCGGGACAAGCTGGACCTGAGCCGCACGGCCGCCACCCTCGTCGTCGTCGTGCCGGCGGCCACGATCAGCGTGCTCCTGTTCGCCACGACCACGGGCGTGCCGATCCTCGACACGGTGGACCACTTCATCAACCGCTTCGGCATCCTCCTGGTCGCCGTGGTCACCGTGGTGCTCGTGGCCTGGGTCTACCGGGCGCTGCCCGACCTGCGGGCCCACCTGAACGTCACGACGTCGTTCCCGCTGGGCCGGTGGTGGATCGTCCTCGTCGGCGGGCTGATCCCGTTCGTCCTGACCTTCGTGCTCGTCCAGGAGGTGCGGGACGTCCTCGCCGCCCCCTACGGCGGCTACCCCGACTGGCTCGTGACGTTCCTCGGCTGGGGCACGGCCCTCGCCGTCGTGCTGGTCGCCGTGGTGGCGACGCTGCTGCCGTGGAGCTCTCGCACCCCCCTCGACCCACCGGAGCCGCTCACCGCGGCAGCCGGTTCCCGCACGGACACGGAGGCGGACCGATGAACGGACCGGCCATCGCGATGATGATCGTCTCGATGCTCGTCATCTGGGGCGGGCTGGGGCTCGCGGTGCTGAACCTCACCCGCTTCCGCGGCGCGGAGCCCGAGGAGACGATCCGCGACCTCTAGGGCCCAGGCCCCGTCGTCCCCGCAGGTCACGTACCCCGTGGGGTATAGGACCTTCGCACCTCGGACGCGCGCTGCCGCGGCCGTAGCGTGACTGACGTCCGACGGCGACCCCGTCGGTGCACACGGGGACGAAGGAGTCGTCATGAAGCACGTCGTGGTGCTCGGGGCGGGCACGGCCGGGACGATGGCGGCGAACCGCCTGCGCGCGCGGCTGCCGCAGGAGGACTGGTCGATCACGGTCGTCGACCCCAGCCTCACCCACTACTACCAGCCGGGCTTCCTGTTCATCCCGTTCGGGATCTACCGCCCGGAGCAGGCGCACCACCCCCGGCGCGGAACCCTCCACGACGGCGTGACGCTGCTGCACGCCGCGGTCGACCGGGTGGCGACGGAGGCCGACGTCGTCCACCTCGAGGACGGCCGTACGCTGCCATACGACGTGCTGGTCATCGCGACGGGGACGACGCCGCGGCCCGAGGAGACGCCGGGGATGGCGGACGACCTCGGGGGCAGCGTCCACGAGTTCTACACGTACCAGGGCGCGCTCGCCCTGGGCCGGGCCCTCGAGGGCTGGCGAGGCGGCCGGCTCGTCGTCCACGTCACCGAGATGCCGATCAAGTGCCCGGTGGCGCCGCTCGAGTTCGTCTTCCTCGCGGACTCCTTCTTCCAGGCCACGGGCCTGCGCGACGACGTCTCGATCACCTTCGTCACGCCGCTGCCCGGAGCCTTCACCAAGCCCGTCGCCTCGGCGACCCTCGGCTCGATGCTCGAGGACCGCGGGATCGCCGTCGAGCCCGACTTCGTGGTCGAGCGCATCGACCCGGACGAGAAGCTGCTCGTCTCCTACGACGAGCGCGAGGTCCCCTACGACCTGCTCGTCACCGTGCCGCTGAACATGGGCGCCGACTACGTGGCCCGCTCCGGCCTGGGCGACGAGCTCAACTTCGTGCCCACCGACCGGCACACGCTCCTGGCCAAGGGCCAGGAGAACGTGTTCGTCGTGGGCGACGCGGCCGACCTGCCCACGTCCAAGGCCGGCTCCGTCGCGCACTTCGCCGTCGAGGTCCTCGTGACCAACGTGCTCGACCTCGTCCACGGCCGGCCGCTGTCGGCCTCGTTCGACGGGCACGCCAACTGCTTCATCGAGAGCGGCGCCGGCAAGGGCCTGCTCATCGACTTCAACTACGACGTCGAACCCCTGACCGGCAGCTATCCGCTCCCGGTCGTCGGCCCGCTGCGGCTGCTGCAGGAGACCCGCGCCAACCACTGGGGCAAGCTCGCCTTCCGGTGGGTCTACTGGAACCTCCTCCTGCCCGGCCGGCCGATCCCGCTGCCCGCCCACATGACCATGGCCGGCAAGAAGCGTCCGGCCGACGTCCTCGAGAAGGTCTGAAGCCATGCCCACCACCACGATGAACGGCCGTGAGATCCACGTCGACGCCGAGGGCTTCCTCACCGACCCCGGCGAGTGGGACGAGGACCTCGCCCAGGTCCTCGCCGCGAACATCGGGATCGAGCTGACCGACGCGCACTGGAAGGCGATCCGCTTCCTGCGGGCCGACTTCGCCACCCAGGGCGAGACCGCGACCACCCGGCGGGTGCAGACGGTCGGCGGCATCCCCACCAAGGAGCAGTTCGTGCTCTTCCCCAAGAAGCCGGCCAAGAAGATGGCGTACATCGCGGGCCTTCCCAAGCCGCGCGGCTGCGTCTGACCCCGACCCCGCCACGACGCAGGAGGCACCACGATGAGCACACCCCTGATCCCGTCCTTCGACGACGACGCGGACACCGGCCGGATGCTGGCGATCATCTGCTCCAAGGGCACGCTGGACATGGCGTACCCGGGCCTGATCCTCGGCAACGCCGCGCTCGGCGAGGGCGTCGAGACCCACCTGTTCTTCACCTTCTGGGGCTTCGACATGATCATGAAGTCCCGGATGAACGACCTGAAGTTCAGCCCGGCCGGCAACACGGCGCTGCATCTGCCGATCAAGGACATACGGCTCCCGCAGGCGCTCGCGCCCGCGATGACCGGGCCCGCGACGTCGATGCTGAAGAAGCAGATGGCCGCCCTCGACATCCCCGAGGTGCCCGACTTCCTCGACCAGATCGTCGCCGCGGGCGGTCACCTGTGGGCCTGCCGGCTCTCGGCCGACATGATGCAGATCGACATGAGCGACCTGCGCGACGACATCGAGGGCATCATCAGCGCCAGCGACTTCATCGAGATGACGGCGGGCGCCCAGATCCTGTTCATCTGAGCGGCCGGCTCGGACGGGCCCCGCCCGGCAGCGGGACCGCCGTCAGTCGTGCACCGGCGCCGGTCGGCAGACGGGCAACCAGACGTCGGCGGGCAGCGGCTCGCGCGGCAGCGACGGCAGCCCGGCCCACGTCCGGCACTCGTCGACGGCTCCGGCGAGGAGGTCGTAGAGGATCCGGTCCGGGTCGTCCACGCACGCCTCGGCGATCCCCTCGACCGAGACGGCGACGATCGCCGGCGCGCTGTCGAGGCCGAAGCGGCGGCTGTCGGTGCGGATCCCGCGGGCGAACGCCCGCGCCCACGCCTCGGCGCCGGGCGCGGAGGCGAGCGCGAGCCGGGTGTGCAGCCGCAGGGTCCCCGGCGGCCGGTCGTCGAGGTCGTCCAGCACGCGCTCGCAGGTCAGAAGGCCGACGGCGACGACGCGCTGGCGCGCCTCGCTCGCCACGCCGATCGCCGCCGTCGCGGCGCGCATCGCGATCTCGACGTCCCAGTGCGGGTCCTCGCTCGTCAGCCCCACCACGGAGGGGATCAGCCCGGCGAGGCGGGGCCGAGCGCCGTCCGTCGTCGCGTCGTTGACCGCGCGGGCCAGGGCGGCCAGGAGCGGGTGGGTGCAGCGCGGGTGGTCCGACCATCGCTCCCCGGCCAGGTAGGACGCGAGCTCCATGAAGCACGCGCCGCGGCGCGGGCTGCGGTGCTTGCCCTTGCCGAGCATGGGGACCAGCTCGGGGCTGTGGTCGAGTGACATGGGCGTCGGCACCCCCTCGGGCAGGTGGGTCGTCGCGACCAGTGTGCGTCGCGGCGACGGAGTTGACAACGGCCGACCGGCGGCCGGGAACGGCTGGCGTCAGGAGGCGGCCCGTCGCAGACTGACGCGATGGCGGCGCGGGAGGTGGGCGGGACGTGGCGCGCGGCGCTGGTCGGGCTCGCCGCCGCCGCTGTCGCGCTGGGCGTCGCGGGCGTGGTCGCCGCGCTGGCCGCGCCCCGCG
>JBDIAU010000120.1:0-6335 GCA_039812565.1 Beutenbergiaceae bacterium | reverse complement strand
ACCACCCAACGGGGTATTTGGCATCGATTTATGACACACTGTTGAGTTCTCAAGGAACCGACGCGCATCCACCCAGGCATCACAACCCGGCAGGAGGCAACCGTCCCAACTTAGCCCTCTCCGGACGCCCGCGCGAACGTGTCCCTGATCGGGACGTGTCGTGTGGGTTCTCCGCAGAGAGGATCACCGCACCGAGGAGCCTCACGCCGTGACGCGTGACTCGAGGTCTCGGGATCCTGCCCGACTCGGGACTGGCCACCTCGCGGTGTCCTTTCCTCCCTGTCCGGGCGACCTGGAGAACATTACGGTCGGGCCATGGAGGCGTCAAATCCGCGTCACCCGGGCGTGTCGGACGCCACCGAGGGGCTCCCGACCTGCGAGGACGCTCACTCGCCCTGAGCGTCCCCCACCCCGAGGGTCCGACGGCCCCGGCGCACGAGGACCCACCGTCCTGCGACGAGGTCGGCCTCGCCGACCACCCGGCCGGCGTCGGTGACCTTCTCGTTGTTGAGGTACGCCCCGCCCTCCGCGACGGTCCGGCGCGCCGCGGCGAGGCCCGCGACGAGTCCCGTCGCGGCCAGGAGGTCGAGCACCGTCGTCCGCCCCGGCTCCACGGTCGCACTCGGCAGCTCCGCCACGGCGTCACCCACTGTCCTCGCGTCGAGGTCCACCAACGAGGCACGCCCGAACAGCGCGAGGGACGCGTCGCGCACCCGCGCCGCGGCGTCCGTCCCGTGCACGAGCGAGGTCACCTCCCAGGCCAGTGCGCGCTGCGCCTCCCGCGCGGCCGGCCGTGCCGCGACGGCCTCCTCGAGCTCGCTGACCCGCTCCCGCGTCAAGAACGTGAAGACCTTGAGGTAGCGCACGACGTCGGCGTCGTCGGTGTTGAGCCAGAACTGGTAGAAGGCGTACGGGCTCATCATCGACTCGTCGAGCCAGACCGCCCCGCCCTCGGTCTTGCCGAACTTCGTGCCGTCCGCCTTGGTGATCAGCGGCGTCGTCAGCACGTGCACGGCGGAGCCCGTCACCTTGCGGATCAGCTCGACCCCGGACAGCAGGTTGCCCCACTGGTCGTTGCCGCCGGTCTGCAGGACGCAGCCGTACCTCCGGAACAGCTCCAGGAAGTCCATCCCCTGCAGGATCTGGTAGCTGAACTCGGTGAACGAGATGCCCTGGTCGGAGGCGAGGCGGCGGGCCACCGTGTCCTTGGCCAGCATCGTCCCGAGCCGGTAGTGCTTGCCGACGTCGCGCAGGAAGTCGATCGTCGAGAGCGAGCGGGTCCAGTCGAGGTTGTTGACCATTCGCGCCGCGTTCGGCCCGTCGAAGTCGAGGAACCGCGAGATCTGGGACTTCAGCCGCTCGGTCCAGGCCGCGACCGTGTCCTTGTCGTTGAGCGTCCGCTCCCCCGACATCCGCGGGTCGCCGATGAGACCCGTCGCGCCGCCGACCAGCGCGATCGGGTGGTGGCCGGCGAGCTGGAGGTGCCGCATGACGACCAGCTGGACGAGGTGCCCGTGGTGCAGGCTCGGCGCCGTCGGGTCGTAGCCCGTGTAGAACGTGACCGGCCCGGCGGCGAACGCCTCGCTCAGCGCCCCCTCGTCGGTCGACTGGGCGAGGAGGCCTCGCCACTGCAGCTCGTCGAGGACCGTCGTCACGACACTCTGCGTCACTGCTCTGCTCTCCGCTCCTTCGGACGTCGGGCCTCGCGCCCGGCGCGGGCCCTAGTCTGCCGTGCCCTCGGCACGCGGCCGTGCCGCGCGTCCGCGCCCGCCCGGACGGTAGGCCGAGACCGTCGGCTCACCCGGCAGCCAGAAGCGCCACGGGAACGCGACCGCGTCCCCGCCCTCGCCCACGACGCCCACCCTCGGACCGGTCACCACCGCGGCCGGCGGTGCGTCCGCCGTCGTGAGGGACACCCGCGGCCCCGCTGCCACGGCCGGCAGGGCGCCCGCGGCCCCGGGAGCGTCCGCGGCCCCGGGAGCGTCCGAGCGGCGCACCACGACGACCGGGGCGCCGTCGTCGTCGCCGGTGATCCCCAGCGCCTGGCACAGGCGAGCGGGGCCGCGGGCCAGGTCGACGTCGCGGCGGGCCGCAGGCCGACGCGCTCGCGCCAGGGCGACGCCGTCGACCACCTCCCCCGCCCGCAGCAGCACCGCGCTCGCCCGTCCGGCCGGCCCGCAGACGACGTTCGCGCACCAGTGCATGCCGTACGTGAAGTACACGTAGAGGTGCCCGGCCGGGCCGAACATCACCGCGTTGCGGCGCGTCCGGCCGCGGTACGCGTGCGAGCCGGGATCCGTCTCGCCGTGGTAGGCCTCGACCTCCGTCAGCCGGACCGCCACGGCTCCCTCCGGGCCGGAGACGCGCAGGACGCCGCCGAGCAGCAGCGGCGCCACCTCGAGGGGGTCCCCGTCGAGCACGCTCACGTGTCGACGCGGACGTCCGCGCGGTCGCGGGTGCCCTCGAGCGCGAAGTGCGCGGCCTCCGAGACCATCCAGTCGAGCCAGTGCTGCCGCAGCGCCTCGCCGTCGCGGGAGAGGCCCCGCGCCAGCCGCACGTCCGCCGGGGCCTCCACCCACACGGCGAGCGCGCTCAACGGCGCCGCGGACCGCGGCGCCGAGCCGCAGCCCTCGACCACGAGCACCTGGGGCACCGGGACGTCGTGCCACTCCGCCCAGCCCTCCAGCTCCCAGTCGTAGCGCCGGTAGCGCCCCGGCCGGCCCGCCGCCAACGGGTCCAGGACCCACGCGGCGAGCCGGTCCCAGACGCCGTCCAGCCCCGACCACCCCTCGTACAGGTCGTCGAGGTGCAGCACGGCGACGTCATCCGGGGCGAGCCGGGCGCGCAGCGCCCGAGCCAGGGCCGCCGCGAACGTCGACTTCCCCGAGCCCGCCGGGCCGTCCACCGTCACCAGCCGCACCTCGCCGAGCCGCGGCGGCGCCGCGAGGACCCGCTCGACGAGCTCGGCGAGCGCCGGCCACGGCGCGGGCGTCACGACGTCGCCCACGCCCGCAGCCGCTCCGCGCCCTGCGCCACCCGCGCCAGCTGCTCGACCACGCGCACGGGCGCCGTCCCGCCGTGGCCGCTGCGCGAGGCGAGCGAGCCCTCGACCGTGAGCACCGACCGCACTCGCGGGTCGAGGAGCGGCGAGACCGCGCGCAGGTCCTCGTCGGTCAGCTCCCACAGCTCGATGCCGCGCTCCTCGCAGACCCGCACGCACGATCCCGCGACCTCGTGCGCCACCCGGAACGGCACGCCCTCCCGGACCAGCCACTCGGCGACGTCGGTCGCCAGCGAGAAGCCCTGCGGCGCGAGCTCGGCCATGCGGTCGGTGTCGAAGGTGGTGGTCGCGACCATGCCCGCGACGGCCGGCAGCAGCAGCGCCAGGGTGTCGACGCCGTCGAACACCGGCTCCTTGTCCTCCTGCAGGTCCCGGTTGTACGCGAGCGGCAGGCCCTTGAGCGTGGCCAGCAGGCCGGCGAGGTCACCGATGAGGCGCCCCGCCTTGCCGCGGGTCAGCTCGGCGACGTCGGGGTTCTTCTTCTGGGGCATGATCGAGGATCCGGTCGAGTAGGCGTCGTCGAGGCGGACGAACCCGAACTCCTTGGTCGCCCAGATCACCCACTCCTCGGCCAGCCGCGACAGGTCCACGCCGAGCATCGCGACGACGAACGCGAACTCCGCGACGACGTCACGGCTGGCCGTGCCGTCGATCGAGTTCTCCACGGGGCCGTCGAAGCCCAGGTCCGCCGCGACCGCCGCCGGGTCGAGGCCCAGCGAGGACCCCGCCAGCGCGCCCGACCCGTACGGGGACAGCGCCGCCCGGCGGTCCCAGTCGACCCACCGCTCGACGTCGCGCAGCAGCGGCCACGCGTGCGCGAGGAGGTGGTGCGCCAGCAGCACCGGCTGGGCGTGCTGCAGGTGCGTCCGCCCCGGCATCGCGGCGCCCGGGTGGGCCGCCGCCTGGTCGACGAGGGCGTCGACGACGTCGAGCACGCCCGCCGCCAGGATCCGCGCCTGCTCGCGCAGGTACATCCGCACCAGCGTGGCGATCTGGTCGTTCCGGGAGCGGCCGGCCCGCAGCCGCCCCCCGAGCTCGGGCCCGGCACGCTCGATGAGCCCCCGCTCGAGCGCCGTGTGCACGTCCTCGTCCTGCGGGTCCGGGCGGAACGCCCCGGACGCGACGTCCGCGTCGAGGCGCTCGAGCGCGTCGAGCATGGCGGCGAGCGAGGCGTCGTCGAGGAGCCCCGCCCGGGCCAGGACCCGCGCGTGCGCGCGGGAGCCGGCGACGTCGTGGCGGGCGAGGCGCCAGTCGAAGTGCGTCGAGACGCTCAACGCCGCGAGGGCGTCGGCCGGACCGCCCGCGAACCGACCGCCCCAGAGGCTGAGGCGGCCGCCCGCGTCGGCGCCCCCGTCGGGCACCGACGCGCCGTCCGCCTCAGTCACCCTGGCCGCCCGGGCCGGCGACGAGGTCCGGGCCGGCGATGACGACGCCGCGGCCGAACCGCGCGTCCCGCGCCGCGGCGAGCTTGGCCGTGAGCCCGAAGATCTCGATGAACCCGCGGGCCTGCGACTGGTCGAACGTGTCGCCCGTGTCATACGTCGCGAGGTTGAAGTCGTACAGGCTCATCTCGCTGCGCCGGCCCGTCACCGTCGCGCGACCGCCGTGCAGCACCATCCGGACCTCGCCGGAGACGTACTGCTGGGTGTCCTCGATGAACGCGTCGAGCGAGCGCTTGAGCGGCGAGAACCACATGCCGTCGTACACGAGCTCGGTCCAGCGGTCCGCGACCCGCTTCTTGAACCGCGCCTGCTCCCGCTCCACCGTGACGTTCTCGAGCTCGGCGTGGGCGGCGATGAGCGCCATCGCGCCCGGCGCCTCGTAGATCTCGCGCGACTTGATGCCGACCAGGCGGTCCTCGACGATGTCGATCCGGCCCACGCCCTGCGCGCCGGCGCGGCGATTCATCTCCTGGATCGCCTGCAGCGGGGTCACCGGCACGCCGTCGATCGCGACCGGGACGCCCGCCTCGAACGTGAGCACCACCTCGTCCTCGACCGGCGGGAACGTCGGGTCGTCCGTGTACGTGTACACGTCCTTCGTCGGACCGTTCCAGATGTCCTCGAGGAAGCCCGTCTCCACGGCGCGGCCCCAGACGTTCTGGTCGATCGAGAACGGGTTGTGCTTGGTCGTCTCGATCGGCAGCTTGTGCACGGTCGCGTACTCGATCGCCTTGTCCCGGGTGAGCGCGAGGTCGCGGATCGGCGCGATGCACTTCAGGTCGGGGCCGATCGACGTGATGCCGACCTCGAAGCGGACCTGGTCGTTGCCCTTGCCCGTGCAGCCGTGCGCGACCGTCGACGCGCCGAACTGGCGGGCCGCCTTCACGAGGTGCTTGACGATGAGCGGCCGCGACAGCGCCGAGACCAGCGGGTAGCGGTCCATGTACAGGGAGTTCGCCTTGAGCGCGGGCATGCAGTACTCGTCGGCGAACTCGTCCCGCGCGTCGGCCACGTAGGCCTCGACGGCGCCGCAGTCGAGCGCGCGACGGCGGATGACCTCGAGGTCCTCCCCGCCCTGACCCACGTCGACGGCGACGGCGATGACCTCGGCGCCGGTGGCGTCCGCGATCCAGCCGATGCCGACCGAGGTGTCGAGGCCGCCGGAGTAGGCGAGGACGACGCGATCCTTCATGAGGGGTTCTCTCCTGTTGATGCTGGTCGGGAGTCGGACGAGGGGCTCGGCGAGGCGAGGTCGAGGAAGCGCCGCGCGAGGGCGGCGGCGCCGTCGGGCTCGCGGGCGATGACGAGGACGGTGTCGTCGCCGGCGATCGTGCCCAGGACGTCCGGAAGGACGGCCTGGTCGACGGCGGACGCCAGGAACTGCGCGGCGCCCGGCGGGGTCCGCAGGACGAGGAGGTTGGCGGAGCCGTCCGCGGTCACGAGCAGCTCCGCGCAGAGGCGGGCCAGCCGTCCGGTGGCCTGCTGCTCCTCACCGCCGCCGAGCCGGGCGCCGGCCGCGCCCTGCGCTCCCGGCGCGGGCACCGAGTACACGAGCGAGCCGTCGCCGCTGCGGGTCTTGGCCGCCCGGAGCTCGACCAGGTCCCGGGAGAGCGTCGCCTGCGTGACGCTCACCCCCTCCTCCGCGAGCGCCGCGAGGAGGTCCGTCTGCGAGTGCACCGGCTGCCGGGCGATGACGCGCGCGATGAGCGCGAGCCGGGCGGCCTTCGTCGCAGGCACGGTCGTGCTCATCGTGCTCACGCCTGCCGCAGCAGCCAGACGAGGAGCGCCTTCTGGGCGTGCCGGCGGTTCTCCGCCTCGTCCCAGACCACCGC
>JBDIAU010000119.1:0-6340 GCA_039812565.1 Beutenbergiaceae bacterium | reverse complement strand
CCGCCGCCAGCCGCGACGGCGACCTGCCGGGCGGCGCGACCCGCCTGTCCCACGTCGTCTTCATGGGGATGGGGGAGCCGCTCGCCAACTACGCCGCCGTCGTGCGCGCCGTGCGGCGCCTCGTCGAGCCGGCCCCGAGCGGCCTGGGGCTGTCCGCCCGGAACGTGACCGTCTCGACCGTCGGCCTGGTGCCCGCCATCGACCGGCTCGCGGCCGAGGGCCTGCCCGTCACGCTCGCCCTGTCCCTGCACGCCCCCGACGACGAGCTGCGCTCGGAGCTCGTGCCCATCAACACCCGGTTCTCGGTGGCCGAGGCGCTCGACGCCGCGCACCGCTACTTCCGGGCCACCGGGCGCCGGGTCAGCATCGAGTACGCCCTCATCCGCGACGTCAACGACCACGCCTGGCGGGCCGACCTCCTCGCGCGGGAGCTCACCGCCCGCGGCCGCGGCTGGGTGCACGTCAACCCCATCCCCCTGAACCCGACGCCGGGCTCGCGCTGGACGGCGAGTGAGCCAGCCGTCGAGGCGGAGTTCGTGGCACGGTTACGCCTGGCAGGGATCCCGACGACGATCCGCGACACCCGCGGGCGCGAGATCGACGGGGCCTGCGGGCAGCTGGCGGCCGAGGAGGTCTGAGGTTGAGCGACGAGTCGACGAGCGGCACCGCGACCGCGGGTGCCACGAGCACCGCCCCCGCCGTGGCGGCGCCGCACGCGTCCCGTGATCGGCACACCGCGATGTTCCCGCACGTCGCACGCCTCGCGAAGGGCTACGACCCGAACCAGGTCGACGAGTTCTTCGCGAAGGCCCGGATCGCCTACGAGGGCCCGATCAGCGACTCCCTGCGCGGCTCGGACATCCGTGGCGTGGCGTTCGACCTCATCCGCGGGGGCTACCAGCCGAGCGCGGTCGACGGCGCGCTCGACCGTCTCGAGGGCGCGTTCGTCCGCCGTGAGCGCGCCGCGTTCGTGCGCCGCTCCAGCCAGCACGAGTGGATGGCGGCGGTCGCCGAGCGCGCCACCAGCCTCTACCCGCGGCTCGTCCGCCCGCGCGGCGAGCGCTTCGCCCCGCCCACGCACGGCCGGGGCTACGCCGCCGAGGAGGTCGACGCGCTGCTCGACCGCCTCGTCGCGTACTTCGACACCGGCGCACCGATCACGTCCGCCGAGCTGCGCGCAGCCCAGTTCCGCTCGGCCCGCGGCGAGAAGGCGTACGCCGAGGGCGCCGTCGACGCGTTCCTCGACCGCGCCGTCGAGGTGCTCCTGGCCGTCGAGTGAGCGCGGTTCCCGCTCGCTCCGTCGCCGTCCTCGGCTCGACCGGGTCGATCGGCACCCAGGCGCTCGACGTCGTCGCCGCCGCGGACGGCGCCTTCACGGTGGCGGCGCTCGTGGCGGGCGGGTCCCGCCTCGACCTGCTCGCCGAGCAGGTCGTCGCGTGGGACGTGCCGCTCGTCGGCGTCGCTGGCGCCGACGCCGCCCAGGTGCGTGACGCGCTCGCCGCCACCGCCCGGGCCGCGGGACGGCCCGTCCCGACGCCCGAGGTGGTCGTCGGCCCGGACGCGCCGACCGTCGTCGCCGGCTGCGGCGCCGACGTCGTCCTCAACGGGATCACCGGCTCCATCGGCCTGCGCCCCACCCTTGCCGCGCTCGCGTCCGGCGCCACGCTCGCGCTGGCCAACAAGGAGTCGCTCGTCGTCGGCGGGGCGCTGGTCCGGGCGGCGGTCCGCCGGCCGGGCCAGATCGTGCCCGTGGACTCGGAGCACTCCGCCATCGCGCAGGCGCTGCGGGCGGGAGAGCGCTCGGAGGTACGCCGGCTGGTCCTCACGGCGTCCGGGGGGCCGTTCCGGGGCCGCTCGCGGGCCGAGCTGCTCGACGTCACCCCCGCCCAGGCGCTCGCGCACCCGACCTGGGCGATGGGCCCGGTCGTCACGATCAACTCCGCGACGCTGGTGAACAAGGGCCTCGAGCTGATCGAGGCGCACCTGCTGTTCGACGTGCCGGTCGCGGACATCGCCGTCGTCGTCCACCCCCAGTCCGTGGTGCACTCGATGGTCGAGTTCACGGACGGCTCGACGATCGCGCAGGCCTCGCCGCCGGACATGCGCCTGCCGATCGCCCTGGGCCTGGCCTGGCCGCACCGGGTGCCGGCGGCTGCCCGGCCCTGCACCTGGGACGCCCCGACGGCCTGGACGTTCGAGCCGCTCGACGACGACGTGTTCCCCGCCGTGCGGACGGCCCGTGAGGCCGCGGCCGCCTCGGCGACGCACCCCGCGGTGCTCAACGCCGCCAACGAGGAGGCGGTCGCCGCGTTCGTCGCCGGCCGGCTCGGCTTCCTCGGCATCGTCGACGTCGTCCGGGCGGTGCTCGACGAGCACGACGGCGTCCGTGCCGAGGACCTGACGCTCGAGGGCCTGCTTGCGGTCGAGGCGCAGGCCCGCGCGAGCGCGCGCGGCCGCATTGCGGCGCACGAGTGAGGGAACGCCCAGGTCGCGTCCAGGTCCGGGAGCGATCATGGGGGAGGTCGCACGCGTGCGCGGCGGCTCGAGAGCTCAGGGGGGCCCGTGTTCGTCGTCGGCGTGCTGGTGATCTTCGTCGGTGTGCTCGTCTCGATCGCGCTCCACGAGGTGGGGCACCTCGTGCCGGCCAAGCGCTTCGGGGTCAAGGTCACCAAGTACATGGTGGGCTTCGGCAAGACGCTGTGGTCCACCCAGCGGGGTGAGACCGAGTACGGCGTCAAGGCGATCCCGCTGGGCGGCTACGTCCGCCTGGTCGGCATGTACCCGCCCGCGCGGCCACGCCCCGACGGCAGCGCCCGCACCGGGTTCTTCGCGACGATGGCCGAGGACGCGCGCGCCGTGACGGCACAGGAGGTCGGCCCCGGCGAGGAGGGCCGCACGTTCTACTCGCTGTCGGTGCCGAAGAAGCTCGTCGTCATGCTCGGCGGCCCCGTGATGAACCTGGTCATCGCCGTCGTGCTCATCACCGTGGTGCTCGTCGGCTTCGGCACGTGGAGCCTGACCTCGACCCTCTCGTACGTCGCACCGTGCGTCGTCGCCGCCGACGAGGGTGACCGCGAGTGCACCCCCGCCGACCCCGTGGCGCCCGGCGCCGCGGCCGGCCTCCAGGCCGGCGACCAGGTCCTGAGCTGGGGCGGGACCGCCGTCGAGGACTGGGCCGACATCTCCGCGGCCATCCGGGCGGGCGGCACCGGCCCGACGGACGTCGTCGTGCTCCGCGACGGCGCGGAGGTCACCCTCGTCGTCACGCCGGCCGTCGCCGAGCGGCCCGTCGTCCGCGACGGGCAGGTCGTGACCGACGCCGACGGCGTCGCGGTGACGGAGCCCGTCCCGTACGTGGGCGTCGGCCCGGCCACCGAGCGCGTGCGGCAGCCGATCACGGCGGTCCCGGGCGCCGTCGGGAACATCGTGCAGCAGACGGGCGCCGTCGTCCTCACGCTCCCGCAGCGGGTGCTGGAGGCCGGGCAGGCCGCCGTCGGGGCGCGCGAGCGCACCGGGGACGTCGTCGGACTCGTCGGGATCGGGCGCGTCGCGGGGGAGATCGCCTCCCTCGAGGCGACCTCCTACTCGCTGCTCGACCGCTTCGCGGACCTGCTCCTGCTCCTGGCCGCGCTCAACGTCGCGCTGTTCGTCTTCAACCTGATCCCGCTGCCACCGCTCGACGGCGGGCACGTCGCGGGCGCGCTCTGGGAAGGGCTGCGCCGCCAGGCCGCCCGCCTGCGCCACCGCCCCGACCCCGGGCCGGTCGACGTGGCGCGCGCGCTGCCGCTGGCGTACGCCGTCGTGATCGTGATGATCGCCATGACGCTCGTCATCACCTACGCCGACATCGTCAGCCCGGTGAGCACCGGCTGACCGTCGTGGCCGGGGGGCCTCGCGGCCGGGCGATAATGGCAACGTGAGCACTCCCATCAGCCTCGGCCTGCCGACCGTCAAGGAGGCGCCGATGGTCCTGGCGCCGCGCCGCCCGACCCGGAAGATCCGCGTCGGGTCGGTGGAGGTCGGCGGCGACGCCCCCATCTCCGTCCAGTCGATGACGACGACGCCGACGTCGGACGTCAACGCCACGCTCCAGCAGATCGCCGCCCTCACCGCCTCGGGCTGCGACATCGTCCGCGTCGCGTGCCCCACCCAGGACGACGCCGACGCCCTCGCGACCATCGCGCGCAAGTCCCAGATCCCGGTCATCGCGGACATCCACTTCCAGCCGCGCTACGTCTTCGACGCCATCGAGGCGGGCTGCGCGGCGGTCCGCGTCAACCCGGGCAACATCCGGAAGTTCGACGACAAGGTCAAGGAGATCGCCCAGGCCGCCAAGGACCACGGCGTCTCGCTGCGGATCGGCGTCAACGCCGGCTCGCTGGACCCGCGGCTGCTCGCCAAGCACGGCAAGGCGACGCCGGAGGCGCTGGTCGAGTCCGCGGTGTGGGAGGCCTCCCTCTTCGAGGAGCACGACTTCCACGACTTCAAGATCTCCGTCAAGCACCACGACCCCGTGGTGATGGTGCGCGCCTACGAGATGCTCTCCGAGAAGGGTGACTGGCCGCTCCACCTCGGCGTCACCGAGGCCGGGCCCGCGTTCCAGGGCACGATCAAGTCGGCGACGGCGTTCGGCGCCCTGCTGTCCAAGGGCATCGGCGACACGATCCGGGTCTCCCTCTCGGCTCCGCCGGTGGAGGAGGTGAAGGTCGGCATCCAGATCCTGCAGTCGCTCAACCTGCGGCCCCGCAAGCTCGAGATCGTCTCCTGCCCCTCGTGCGGACGCGCCCAGGTGGACGTCTACACGCTCGCGGAGCGCGTCACCGCGGGGCTCGAGGGCATGGAGGTGCCGCTGCGCGTCGCCGTCATGGGGTGCGTCGTCAACGGCCCCGGCGAGGCGCGGGAGGCCGACCTCGGCGTCGCCTCCGGCAACGGCAAGGGGCAGATCTTCGTGCGCGGCGAGGTCGTCAAGACCGTCCCCGAGTCGATGATCGTCGAGACCCTCATCGAGGAGGCCCTGCGCCTCGCGGAGGAGATGGACGAGGACGAGACGTCGGCGGGTGGGCCGGTCGTCACCGTGCGCTGAGCGCTAGCGTCGCCGTCATGGCCCTGTGGAGGCGCGGCGGTGTCTCGGACCAGCGACTGCTGGTCCGCCCCCTCGAACCCGCGGACCGGGACGCGGCGCTGGCGCTGTGCCTGCGCGACCCGGTCGGCGCCGTCCTCGCGGGCGGGCACGTGGAGGCGCTCGGGCCGATCGGGCGCTCGCTGCCGCTGCTCGGCGTCGAGGAGGCGGGCAGGCTCGTCGCGCTGTGCTGGACGGGCGCGAACCTCGTGCCGGTGGCGGGGGACGTGGACGCCCTCGCGGCCGTGGCCGAGGTGCAGCGGCGGCGGGGCCGGCGATGCTCGTCGATCGTCGGGCCGGCGGACCAGGTCCTCACCCTCTGGTCGTTCCTCGAGCAGTGGTGGGCGCAGCCGCGCGAGATCCGCGCCGACCAGCCCTCGCTGGCGATCACGCAGGAGCCACTCGTCGCGAGCGACGGCACCGTCCGGCGCTCCCGGCCCGAGGACTTCGACATCCTCTTCCCCGCGTGCGTGGCCATGTTCACCGAGGAGGTCGGCTACTCACCGACGGTCGCGGGTGCCGCGTACGAGAACCGGGTCCGCGAGCTCATCGAGGCCGGGCGCTCCTTCGTCCGCATCGACGAGGGCCCCGGCGGGCCGCGGGTCGTCTTCAAGGCGGAGATCGGCGCCGTCGCGCTCGGCGTGGCGCAGGTGCAGGGCGTCTGGGTGGACCCGGCCCTGCGGGGCCACGGCTTCGCCCAGGCGGGGATGGCCGCCGTCGTGCGCTCGACCCTCGCCGAGATCGCGCCGACCGTCTCGCTGTACGTCAACGCGTACAACGCGCCGGCGCTGGCCGTCTACCGACGGGTCGGCTTCGAGCAGGTCGGCACGTACGCCACCGTGCTCTTCTGACCGCGGATCGCGAACATAGGGGCGGATCGCGAACATCGGGAGTTCGCGATCCGCCCGCATGTTCGCGATCCGCGCCCGGGGGCGCGGGCGAACGGACCGGGCCAGAGCGGGCGTCGTCCACAGCGCCCCGCGGCGGCCCGGGCTTCCACACCCGCGGGCTCGGCGCTGTCGGCGGCGTCGCCGGGACGCGACCATCGACCGGGTGAGCGGCGATGCGGGCGAGACGGTACCTCCTCCGGACTCGGCGCTCCCGCCCGAGGTGCTGACCCGTGGAGACGTCCTGCGGGTGTCGACGGACCGCGAGCTGCGAGCACTCGTGCGGAGCGGTGGGCTGGAGAGGCTCCACCGCGAGGTCTACCTCCGCGCGGGT